>CAZBNX010000062.1:0-5632 GCA_964493255.1 uncultured Pseudomonas sp. | reverse complement strand
ACCAGCTCAGGACGAAACTCGCCGTAGGCTTCTTCTGGCTCAACGGTCACGTTCAACTCGTCACCGGCTTGTTTGCCTTCGAGGGCTTTTTCCAGACCGGCGATGATGTTCGCGGCACCATGCAGGTAAGCCAGCGGAGCGCCACCCACGGAGCTATCAATCACTTCACCGGCTTCGTTGGTCAGGGTGTATTCGATGGAAACTGCCTTATTGGCCGCGATTTGCATGGTGCAAAAACCTTGAGGGAGAAAAAGGAGTGCTGATTCTACGTTGCCCCCAACGGGAAAGCGAACAACCGCCGAGCCGCCGCCGTACTATGCGCGCTTCATTTGCCGGAGAACGTTTCATGCGTGCATTACTGCGTTTGCTGCTGGCCAGTACGGTGCTGGTTATTACGACGCTCTTGTTATTCATACCGTTAGCCGCGCTGGGCTGGCTGAAAATACTGCCGCTGCCTGCGTTGCGCCGTTGGGTACGGCAAGCGATGGGCACACTGTTGAGCCACTGGATAAGCGCCAATAACGCATGGCTACACCGAAGCCACGCCGCACGCTGGCACATTGCCGGGCTGGAAGACCTACCGCCTGCGACGACCGGCTGTTTAGTGGTGAGCAACCATCAAAGCTGGGTGGATATTTTGATTCTTCAGGGCGTGCTGAATCGTCGGCTGCCGCCTTTACGGTTTTTTATGAAGCGCGAATTGCTGTGGCTGCCGCTGGTGGGCGTGAGTTGTTGGGCGCTGGATTTCTTGCTGATGAAGCGCCATTCGCGTGAATTTTTGGCGCGTCACCCCGAACGACGCGGCGAAGACCTCGCCACCGCACGGCGGGCCTGTCAGCGTCTGCGCGGCGTGCCGGTGGCGATTGTGTGTTTCGCGGAAGGCACGCGCTTCAGCGCCGCCAAACACCACGCGCAACAATCGCCGTATGCCCATTTATTGCGCCCTAAAGCAGGCGGCATGGCGTTGGTGCTGGACGCCTTAGCGGATGACATCAGCACCGTGATAGATGTCACGCTGCATTACCCAGAAGGGCAGCCGCGTTTTATTGATTTGTTAGCCGGGCGCGTGCAGCGCGTCAATGTGGATATCTGCACCCGCCCGCGTCCTGCGTTAATGGCCGCCCGTTACAGTGAGGACGAACACTGTCGAGCTGCGTTTCAACAGTGGGCCAATCAATTATGGGTCGAGAAGGATGCACGTTTGGCGCAGTTCACTGCGCTTTCGACACCTCTTCAGGGCGATAACCCAACCGGAACCCGCCCCAATGCCGACCATTCACATAAATAGGCACCGATAAATCGTGCATCAGCTCGCCGGTATCTCGCGCGTAGGTTTGCATCAGCAGCGGGTTTTGGTGACTGCCGCACCGCTTGCCCGTGCGGTCATTGAACAGGCGTTTGGTACGGTTGTGCGCCATGTCATACGCCACATCGCCGGTGAGTGGCTGGCAAAATTCTTGGTTGTGCGTGGGCACATAACCATCAGGCGTACAGGCAATCGCAAACACCAGCCCTTCATGCCGCGATAACAACGGCTCTTGAATCGGCGGCAATACTTGGTCGGCGATTTTGTCGAAGCGGGTGTGATATTTGAGCGGTTCGGTGCCTGCAATCGGGCGGTATTGGCGGTCAAATAAATCATCCGAGGACAATTTTCCGCTCCGAATCGCGCCTTCAAAGGCGTTTTCGACCGCTTTCGCGCCTTCACGCGCTAAGTCGTAAACCCGTTGGTGATAATCATCCAACGCAATTTCTGCCAACTGCTCGCTAATGGATTCGGTGAGATGTTCCAAACGCCCCGCTTCTTGCCCCAAACGATGGGTTTGCTGGTCGCTGCTGGCTAAATCGGTACGCACTTGACCGATGGCCTCAAACAACCGCCCCAACTGTTGACGATTATTTTCGGTGCCCGAGGCCAGCTCACTAATCTGGCTTTCTACGCTGGCCGACAACCCCGCAATGCTGTCCAGTTGCTGACCGGCTTGCTCGACCTCATGCACGCCCGTGACCAACTCAGACGCCAAGGTATGAATTTGCGCCACCACGTCGCGCGTGCTTTGTTGAATGCTGTCCACCATGCGCCGGACTTCGCCGGTTGCTTGCGTCGTGCGCCCCGCAAGGCTACGCACTTCACCCGCAACCACCGCAAACCCACGCCCATGCTCACCGGCGCGCGCGGCCTCAATCGCGGCATTCAGCGCCAGTAAATTAGTCTGACTGGCGATGGATTCAATCACCGCCGTGACACGCTGAATTTCGTCACTGTGCCGGTTTAACGCTTCGATGCGCTCGCGGCTGGTGGTGGCCAGTTCGCGCAGTTGTTGCATCCGCCCCACCGTATCGACCAACACGCGCCGCCCTTCGTCGCTGCTTTGCCGTGATTCAACCGCCGCGCCCACCGCCTGCTGGCTCAGACGCGCCGCCTGCGCTTCCGTAACAATCATGGATTCTGCGCTGTTGAAAATACTGGCCACTGCTTTCAGTTGCGAATCAAGACGCTGCGCTAATTGCTTCACCGAATACGCCACACCCGCTGACGAAAGCGCGTTGTAACTCACCGAACGCGACAAATCGCGTGCTAATTCACCCACATCCACCCCTTTTCGCTGCTGATGGCATTGCCAAGTCAGAGCCAGCCAAGGTGCAATTCCTAGCAACAGCGCCGCGCCCCACCACGGCACAACATCAAACCCCACCAGTGCCACCAATACCCCGGCTACCGCGCTGTGCAACAAGGCGGGAAACGCAAAACGCCATTTGGAAAACATGCCCAAACCCTCTAGAGATGTCGGCAATTCCGTTGCAGATTCAATAAGATGCAACGCTTCTTTTTTTATTTACGCTTCGGTCTATTAAGCACGGCTGAACACGGCTTGCCAATGCCGCTTTGGCGTTAGATTTGCCAGCCTATCGGCCTTTACATAGGCTTCCGCCTTTTGGGGAGACCGCTTATGGACCCACGCAGTGAAGTGCTACTCCGCCACCCCGAACGCTTCGGCGGTGCTGTTTTGCTGGCGGGATTACCCGCTGATGAACTTCTCAGCGCCTTGCCCGAGGCACAGGGCTGGAGCTGGCTGTACCACGATGCCCACACCTTGACGGCGCGTTATCCGAACCGCTGTCATTTCGGCACGCAGCCCGCTGCGTCCGCTATCACCGCCGCCGTGTTATTTCTGCCCAAATCGCGCGAGCTGACCGATTATCTCTTCACCGACCTCGCCAGTCGTTTGCCGGTGGGAGCGCCCTTGTATTTGGTGGGTGAAAAACGCGCGGGGGTTGAACGCGCCGCGCGCCAGCTTGAAGCCTTCGGCAAACCCCGCAAAATAGACAGCGCCCGCCATTGCCAACTCTGGCAAGTGACGCTCACGCAAACGCACGCCGCCGCGGATGTATTGAGCCGTGCTCATCATTATGACGTGCCGTTACCGAAGCAAGGTTTGATAACCGTCAATAGCCTACCGGGGGTGTTTAGTCACGGGCGTTTGGATGTGGGAACCCGTTTACTGCTAGAGCATCTGGATGATTTGCCCAGCGGCGCTATGCTGGATTTTGGCTGCGGCGCGGGCGTCATTGGGGCAGCCTTAAAACGCCAAAATCCCACTAACCCATTGTATTTATTGGATGTTGACGCCTTCGCGCTGGCCAGCAGCCGCCTGACCCTCGACGCCAATCAGCTCGACGGGCAGCTCATTGCGGGCAGCGGAATCGCTGACGCGCCGTCAAACCTTGCGGCGATTGTCAGCAATCCGCCGTTTCATCAAGGCGTGCATACCGATTACGCCGCCACCGAACACCTGTTACGCGAAGCCGCGCATCATTTACGCCCCGGCGGAGAATTGCGCCTCGTGGCGAACAGTTTTTTGCGCTATCCGCCGTTGATTGAGCAGCATCTGGGCGCGTGTCGCGTGCTGGCCGAGCGCGATGGTTTCCGCATTTATTCAGCCAAACGCCGTTGATTTCACCTTGCTGCGCTACACGCGGTTGGGCAGAATGCGCGCCGTCCTGAGGGAGTAGTCGGCTGTCACCAGACAGCGTGCGCGTCAACACACTTGGTCCACAGACCATGGCGCGCACATCCGCACACGCGGCCTGACAAGACTCATGGCACCTACAACCTTTCCTTGGGTGGGCGGGTTGTGTGTGTCATTTGTCATCGTGGCCCGCCCTTTGGAACCTTCATGGAATCCCTGCAATCGCTGTTTGTCCCTACCGGCCTTGTGGCCATCGCCGAAATGGGCGACAAAACCCAACTCCTCGCCTTGTTGCTGGCCGCGCGTTTTCGCCGTCCGTGGCCAATTATTTGGGGCATTCTCATTGCCACCATCGCCAATCACTTTGCGGCGGGTGCGCTGGGCAAATGGGTGGCGAGTTTCTTTTCTGAAGCGGTGTTGAGCTGGATTTTGGCCGCCAGCTTCGTGGCCGTGGCCGCGTGGATGCTCGTCCCGGATGAAATGGACGACGACGAAACCTCCAAACTGAAAAATTACGGCCCGTTTCTCACCACGTTAATTGCTTTTTTCCTTGCCGAAATGGGCGACAAAACGCAAATCGCTACCGTGATGCTGGCCGCGCAATACCCTGATTTTTGGCTGGTTGTGACCGGCACCACTTTGGGCATGTTGCTGGCCAATGTGCCGGTGGTACTGATTGGCAATTTCGCCGCTGATCGCCTCCCAATGACGCTGATTCACCGCTTATCGGCGCTGTGTTTCTTGGGCTTGGCGGTGTACGCCGCATGGCACGCCGCGCACCTGAGTGGCTGGATCAGCTAACGCCATACGGCCTCCGTCTTATGGCGTAGGCCGGGTGTGCGCCGTAGCCTCGAACTTTGTGGGGAAATGTGATGGAGGAATCGCATGTCATGGCTGAATAGCCTTCCACTGTTCACCGCCGGGCGACAGGCTTGGCGGGCAGGGTACGGCGCACACGCATTACGCGGCGACATTTTGTCGGGTTTAACCGTCGGAATTATCGCCATTCCTTTAGCAATGGCCTTGGCGATTGCGATTGGCGCACCACCGCAATACGGCTTGTACACCGTACTAATCGCGGCTCCGTTGATTGCCTTAACGGGTGGCTCACGTTTCAACATTTCGGGGCCAACTGCCGCGTTCGTGGTGATTTTACTGCCCATCGTGCAGCAACATGGTTTAAGCGGCTTGTTGATTTGCACCATGCTGGCCGGGCTGATGTTGATTGCGCTGGGGCTGATTCGCGCCGGGCGTCTCATTCAATTTGTGCCTTATCCGGTCACGCTGGGCTTTACGGCGGGCATTGGCGTTGTCATCGCCGGATTGCAATTAAAAGATGTGTTTGGCCTCACAGTAACGGCCAGCGCCACACATTTTCCCGAGCAAATGTTGAATTTAGTGGCAGCATTTCCCACCGCGCACGCCGCTGATGCGCTCGTCGCGGCGGCTACGTTGGGCACCTTAATTCTGTGGCCAAAACTCGTGCCGCGCGTCCCCGGGCATTTAGCGGCGTTGGCCGTCGGTACGTCGCTGGCGATGGGGTTGGAATCGTTCGGTTGGGGCGTCGCCACGTTGGGCGAGCGTTTCAGCTACACGATAGACGGCGTGACTCACGCCGGTATTCCGCCGTATTTGCCCGAATTTGCTTTGCCGTGGAATTT
>CAZBNX010000061.1:0-8515 GCA_964493255.1 uncultured Pseudomonas sp. | reverse complement strand
ATGTTGGCCCATTTGGAATGACCAGCCATAACCCACTCCGATTAATTTCTGGGAAATCGTTGTTCTTCAACACGCGCTAAACAGCGAAGCCCGGTCAACAGGCCGGGCTTCACATCCGCCGAGGCTTATTCAGCTTTAGGCTGTTCGCGCAAACGGATATGCAATTCACGCAAGGCTTTATTGTCCACGAGACCGGGCGCTTGCGTCATGACGCAGGCCGCGCTTTGGGTTTTCGGGAACGCAATGACTTCGCGGATAGAGCTTGCGCCGGTCATCAGCATGACCAAGCGGTCTAACCCGAACGCCAAGCCGCCATGAGGTGGCGCGCCAAATTTCAACGCATCCAGCAGGAAGCCGAATTTTTCTTGCTGTTCGTCTTCACTGATGCCCAACACGCGGAAAACGGCTTGCTGCATGTCTTTGCGGTGAATACGAATAGAACCGCCGCCCAATTCAGTACCGTTCAGCACCATGTCATACGCACGGGACAAGGCCGCGCCCGGGTTGGCTTCCAGCTCTTCCGGCGAACATTTCGGTGCAGTGAACGGATGGTGCAGCGCGGAGAAACTGCCGTCGTCGTTTTCTTCAAACATGGGGAAATCAACCACCCACATCGGTGCCCATTCACAGGTGAGCAACTTGAGGTCATGGCCCAGTTTGATACGCAGCGCGCCCAAGGCTTCAGAAACGATTTTGGCTTTATCGGCACCGAAGAACACGATGTCACCATCAACCGCACCCACGCGGTCGAGGATAACATTCAGATTTTCCAGCGGAATGTTCTTCACAATCGGCGATTGTAGACCTTCAACACCTTTAGCGCGCTCGTTGACCTTGATATAGGCCAAACCTTTCGCACCGTAGATACCGACAAACTTGGTGTAATCGTCGATTTGCTTACGCGGCATGCTGGCGGCACCCGGTACGCGCAACGCCGTCACACGGCATTTGGGGTCGTTGGCTGGGCCTGCAAAGACTTTAAATTCAACGTCTTTGAGTTGGTCTTCAACATCAACCAATTCCAGCGGGATACGCAGGTCAGGCTTGTCGGAACCATAGCGGCGCATGGCTTCGGCAAAGGTCATGTGCGGGAATTCGCCAAATTCCAAATCCAACACTTCTTTGAAGAGTTTACGAATCATGTTCTCAGTGAGACCAATGATGTCGTCTTCATCAAGGAAGCTGGTTTCGATGTCAATTTGCGTAAATTCAGGCTGACGATCAGCGCGCAAATCTTCGTCACGGAAGCATTTGGCAATTTGATAATAGCGGTCAAAACCGGCCACCATCAGCAATTGCTTGAACAGTTGTGGCGATTGTGGCAGCGCAAAGAAGCTGCCCGCGTGCGTGCGGCTAGGAACCAAATAATCGCGCGCGCCTTCAGGGGTGGCGCGGGTCAGGATGGGGGTTTCAACGTCGAGGAAACCGTTGTCATCCAAATAACGGCGGATGCTGCTGGTAATGCTGGAGCGCAATTTCAGCTTGGCGGCCATTTCAGGGCGACGCAGGTCGATGAAGCGATAACGCAAGCGCGTTTCCTCGCCCACATCGCTGTAATCATCCAGCGGGAACGGTGGCGTTTCGGCTTGGTTAAGCACTTCCAAATCATAGCCCAGCACTTCAATCGCGCCCGAAGCCATGTTGGCATTGCGTGCGCCTTCAGGGCGCAGACGCACTTTACCGGTTACTTTGACGACGTATTCACTCCGCACACGGTCAGCGCGGGCGAAGGTTTCGGCACGATCCGGGTCAAAAACGACCTGCGCCAGACCTTCACGGTCGCGGATGTCGAGGAAAATCACCCCGCCGTGGTCACGACGGCGATGAACCCAGCCGCACAGAGTAACTTCCTGGCCGTCCAGGTTTTCATTGAGTTGGCCGCAATAGTGGCTGCGCATCATGGTTTCGGTTCGCTTCTTAAAGGTCTGTCGTAGGAACAAGCTCGGGGGCTTGCACGTTACAAGGGGGCGGATTATAGCCCGAAAAAACCTTAGCGCAGACGCCTACGCAGTAACAGATGACTCGTGTTAGGCTCAGAATCGAAAGAGTGGCCGTCATGGGAGACAAACATGCAAATTAACATTGGCATCCAAGAACAAGACCGCGCAGAAATTGCCGACGGTTTGGCGCACCTGCTGGCTGACAGTTACACGCTTTATATGAAAACGCACAACTTTCATTGGAACGTGACCGGGCCGATGTTCAACACGCTGCACCTGATGTTTGAGGCGCAATACAACGAGTTGGCGTTGGCGGTGGATTTGATTGCGGAGCGCATTCGTGCGCTGGGCTTTCCGGCACCGGGTTCTTACGCGGCGTATGCGCGCTTGGCGTCCATCACGATTGATGAGGGCGTACCGAATGCACAGGAAATGATTAAACAACTGGTCGCCGGACAAGAAGCGGTTGTGCGTACCGCACGCAGCTTGTTTCCTACCGTTGAAAAAGTAAGCGACGAGCCTACCGCTGACTTGCTGACACAACGGATGCAAGTGCATGAAAAAACAGCGTGGATGCTGAGAAGTTTGCTGGAAGCCTAAACATTACCGCTCGCCCCAAAAAAGCACCTTGTAGGGTTATTTTTTGGGGTTTTTCTTTTGGGTTTTTTTCTCGCTCATCCCCTCTCGCTGGACGCCCCACGCATTTAACAGGCATTCTCACACTTTTGGACTGACCTGCTTGGAGTGCTGGAATTGTTTGTCAATTTATTAATCATTCTGGCCGCTTCTTTATTGGCCATTGCGTTATTTCGTCATCTAAAGCTACCACCGCTTTTAGGTTATATGAGCGTTGGCCTCATGTTAGGGCCGGGGGCGCTAGGCTGGATTGAACAAAGCGAAGATTTACCTTTTCTAGCTGAATTTGGCGTCGTTTTTCTATTATTCAGTTTGGGATTAGAATTTTCGTTGTCACGCATGTTGGCCTTGCGTCGCGTGGTCTTTGGCTTAGGTAGTTTTCAGGTCATTGCTTGTGCGTTGCCATTGGCAGGCTTGTTATATTTAGCGGGATTAGATATATCAGGCGCGCTATTAATTGGCGGCGGTTTGGCGCTCTCTTCAACGGCTATCGTGACCAAAGAATTAAGCAGTATGGGCGAAGTCTTTAGCCCGCACGGACAAAACGCTATCGGCGTGCTGCTTTTTCAAGATTTAGTTGCTGTTTTGTTATTAACGCTTATTCCTGTCATCGCAGGCAGCGCGCAAAGTGATAATAACCAAGGCTTTTACATGGCCTTTGCCCTCACTATTGGTAAATCGGTATTACTGTTCGTTGGCTTATTAGTCATCAGCCGCTGGATATTACCAAGATTATTTCACGAGGTAGCACAAGCTAACACCGCTGAATTATTTGTACTGTTAGCGTTAGTTTTAGTGCTTATTACGGCATGGCTAACCCATTTATTAGGGTTGTCTATGTCGTTTGGTGCATTTTTGGCCGGGATGCTTTTAGGAGAAAGTCATTATCGGCATCAAATTGAAGCCGACATCCGCCCTTTCCGTGACATTTTATTAGGGCTGTTTTTCGTCAGTGTGGGCATGTTAATTGACCTCAGTTTATTCCTCACTGATGGATTAACCATTGCGCTGGCTACGCTGTGTTTATTAGTGCTTAAAGGTAGCATCGTCGCACTTCTGACACGCTTACGCGGCGATAACAGCGAAACGTCATGGCGTACTGGTCTGGCGCTGGCGCAGGGAGGCGAGTTTTGCTTTGCGCTGGTATCGCAGGCGCAGCACGTCAACCTAGTGCCGGAACATTTGGGCGGTCTCATTTTGGCCGCCACCTTCTGCTCTATGGCCGTTACGCCCATGCTCTTGCGCGTTGCGCCAAACCTTGCGGCGCGCATGGCAAAACGCGATGAACATGACGAAGGAAACGCTGACGAAATCGCCGCAATGTGCAACAGCCATGAGCGTCATGTTTTGATTTGTGGCTTTGGGCGCGTCGGACAATCCATCGGGCGCATTTTACGGCGCGAAGGCATTCCCTTTGTTGCCCTAGATAACGACCCAGTGCGCGTACAAGAAGCGGTTGCAGGCGAAGACAGCGTACATTTCGGCGACTCACGGCGCGGGGAGCTGCTCTCTGCATTAGGTATTCAATGCGCCAGCCTGTTAGTGGTTGCTGCCGATAACTCCGACCACGCCACCATCACCGTTCATGAAGCGCGCAAATTAGCGCCCAACATCCCCATTTTGGTCAGAACCCGAGACGATTCGCATCTGGCTGAATTACAGGCAGCGGGTGCTACGGAGGTTATTCCAGAAGTCTTGGAATCTAGCCTCATGTTGGCTTCACATGCTTTGGTGTTGCTGGGTATCCCGGAATCGCAAGCGCGCAATCACATCGACGAAGTGCGCCGCAGCCGCTACCAGTTGCTGCACGGCTTCTACCACGGCGCACAAGCCAACCTCATCAACGGTCAGGGCAAGCCTCGGATTATTTTGCACGCCGTCAACCTCAGCGAAGACGCACACGCCTGTGGTCGTATGTTGTCTTCATTGGCGTTGGACAGTTTTCATATTGAAGTGCAAGCCGTGCGCCGCGACGGTGAAGAATTGGATTTACACAATAATCCGCTGTTGCGTGCAGGCGATACCCTGCTGCTCGCTGGCCCGCTCGATGCGATTGAAAACGCAGAAGCATGGCTGTTAGCCGGTGATTCGTTAGCCTTGAATCTGTAATGCACAACGCCCCTCGCTCCGCTGTGATGACGCTATACACAGCCAGAACGAGGGGCGTTTTATGTGCTGCAATTACCGCATCAATCCGAATTAGCACCAATTTTGTGAATCGACAAATCCGCGCCGTAATACTCTTCCTCTTGGCTCAAGCGGATGCCTAAAGTGCTACGCACCACGCCATAAACTACCAGTCCGCCAAGAACGGCAATCGCTACGCCCATCACGCTGCCAATCAACTGGCTGACCAAGCTCACGCCACCCGTGCCGCCCAGTGCCGTTTGCCCAAAAATGCCGCACGCGATGCCACCCCACACGCCACACAGGCCATGCAGCGGCCAAACACCTAATACATCGTCGATTTTCCAGCGGTTTTGTGTGGCAATAAACGCCCACACGAACAAGGCACCGGCAATCAGACCGGTGAACAGCGCACCAATTGGGTGCATGATGTCCGAACCAGCGCACACCGCCACCAAGCCCGCTAATGGCCCGTTATGCAGGAAACCGGGGTCATTACGACCAATCAGCAACGCCGACAAGGTGCCGCCCACCATCGCTAATAATGAATTAGCAGCCACCAAACCACTAATAGCCTGCACCGTTTGCGCGCTCATCACGTTGAAGCCGAACCAGCCGACAATCAAAATCCACGAGCCCAGCGCCAAAAATGGAATGTTTGAAGGCGCAAACGCCACCACACGACCATCACGGTAACGACCATCACGCGGCCCTAACAACAGCACCGCCACCAGCGCCAGCCAACCGCCAAACGCATGCACCACAACCGAGCCCGCAAAATCGTGGAAGGTCGCGCCAAAACTGGCTTTTAACCAATCCTGCACACCAAAATTACTGTTCCAAATAATGCCTTCAAAGAAGGGATATACGAATGAAACAATCAATACCGTGGCACATAACTGCGGGCCAAATTTGGCGCGCTCGGCAATACCGCCCGAAATAATTGCCGGAATAGCAGCGGCAAACGTCAGTAGAAAGAAAAATTTAACTAGCGCAAAACCGTTACTATCACCCAACTGCTCCGCAGGAACAAAAAACGTCACACCATACGCAACCCAATACCCCACAAAGAAATACGCCAAGCAGGAAACAGCAAAATCGGCGAGAATCTTTGACAGCGCATTGACTTGGTTTTTATGGCGTACCGTTCCCACTTCGAGGAAGGCAAAGCCCGCGTGCATAGCCAACACCATGACCGCGCCTAACAGTAAAAACAGCGTATTAGAACCATGAACCAGTGCTTCTACAGCACTATTAATGTCTTCCATTGGAAAGGCTCCTACACAGTGGGATGGCACCAATTCGAGACACGTTGGGGTAATTCCGCACCATATAATGGCACTTCATCACACCATGACACGCAACGCGCATCACTATTACAGGTCATCTCAACCCGCATTTGAACGGACTCAACAGCACCCAAAAACCCGTAAAAAGAGATAATTGGTCGTTGTGAGCGCGCAATGTTAGGGAGAAATCCCCATATTCGTGCAAACACAACTGAATTCGCACAAAATAAAAGCAATTCATATGCCACATATTGCAGCATAGCTTGCTCACATATAGGGCACTCAACAAACCTTCATCCATCAATGATAGAGTCGGAACGGACTCCTGCCCCGGCATGGCAGCGGACTCCACAGACACACCAGGAGAGCACCGTGATTGACGGTCAACCCCTTGCAGTCTTTCAACCCTTTATCGACACCGCCACAGGGCGCGTGGCTGGTGTTGAAAGTTTAGCCCGCTTAAAAGGTGCGGATGGCATATTGCGTTCAGCAGGCCCTCTGTTCGTTGACCCCCAAATCAACCAAAGTTGGTTACGGCGCTTGGACCGAGCGGTACGCGATAACGCTTTATCGCGCATCCATGAAGCGCCCGAAGATTGGTTTTTCAGCATCAACATTTCTCCGCGTTGGATCAGTCGTTTGCGGCCACAGCAGGCGCTGCCCAGCCTTAAACAACTGGCCAAACACGGCATCAACCCTAATCGCATCGTGTTTGAAATCACCGAACTGTGTGGCGCAAATCAACGCTTAGTCGAGGCCGTCGCGCAATATCGTGCCGTTGGCGGGCGCATCGCGGTTGATGATTTCGGTGCCGGTCATTCGCAACTCGACCGCGTGCTGGCCTTGCGCCCCGACATCCTCAAGCTGGACATGCGGCTGTTCAAAGATGCCGCAAAAGGCGGCCCCAGCTATGAAGTGGTGCGCGCACTGGCACAAATGGCCGAAAAAACCGGCTGCTGGATTATTGCCGAAGGTGTTGAAACTGAAGACGAATTGCACTTTGCCCTAGAGTGCGGCGCGCGTTATGTGCAAGGTTTTATTTTTTCGGGGGGGCAGCCACATTTCTTTGCGCCGGATGCGTTCAGCACGCAATTCGCCACCTTACGCGACCACTACGTCCAAAATAAATTATCTGGCCATCACCGCAGCTTGACGCTACACCGCGAATCGGCGGAGCTCATGGCACAGCTCAAAACATGGGCAGAAACGCCACTCTGCCCTACGACACCGCCCCCCATCATGCCGAAGCCGTGGCTGCTGCGTATTTACCTCTGCGACCGCCAAGGCACACAAATAACGCCCAATTTTCAATGGGAAAACGGTACATGGCACTGCGATCCACAGTGCATTGCACATAATTGGTCATGGCGTCCTTATTTCCATCAATTACTGGCAGGCAGCGTGGGCGGACATCGCTTAACGCTTTCTCCTACCTACCGCGATGCCAACACCAATCAATATTGTTTGACGGCTGGGCAAATGGTGTCTGATGGCAATCGCCTGTTGCTGCTCGATATTGACGCCGCCGTTTTATAACCCAGCACCCGGCTCGCCCAAGGAGATTTCGATGGACTGGAATACCCTGCTCACCCGCGAACGCTTCGGCAAAAGCGCCCACAGCCAAGAAGAACTGGGGCGCAGCGCCTTCCACAAAGACCACGACCGCGTGATTTTCTCCGGTGCGTTTCGGCGTTTAGGCCGCAAAACCCAAGTTCATCCGGTCAGCAGTAACGACCACATTCACACTCGTTTAACGCACAGCCTTGAAGTGGCGTGCGTCGGGCGTTCGCTGGGAATGCGCGCGGGTGAAATGCTGCGCCCGCAGCTACCCGAATGGTGCGATGCCGCTGATGTGGGCGTGATTGTGCAATCGGCTTGCCTCGCGCATGACATCGGCAATCCGCCGTTTGGCCATTCGGGTGAAGATGCCATCCGCTATTGGTTTGAACAGGCGGTGCAACGCGGCTGGCTGGATGATATGCACGACGACGAGCGCGCCGACTTCCTGAACTTTGAAGGCAATGCCCAAGGGTTGCGCGTCCTGACGCAACTCGAATACCACCAATTTGACGGCGGGGCGCGCCTCACTTACCCCACGTTGGGCGCGTACCTCAAATACCCGTGGAGCAGTCGCTATGTGTCTGCGCCGGGCTACAAAAAGCAGAAGTTTGGCTGTTATCAAAGCGAATTGCCGATTTTGCGCCACATTACCGAGCGTCTTGGGATGCCGTGTGTCGCGCCTGACCGTTGGGCGCGGCATCCGTTGGTGTATCTCATGGAAGCCGCTGACGATATTTGTTACGGCCTGATTGATTTAGAAGACGGCCTCGAAATGGATTTGCTGGACTACGCCGAAATAGAAACGCTGCTGCTGGAGCTGGTCGGCGATGATTTACCCGATACCTACCGCCAGTTGGGGCCGCAGGATTCTCGGCGGCGGCGCTTGGCCATTCTGCGCGGCAAAGCCATTGAGCACCTGACGAACGCGGCGGCACGCGCGTTCACCACGCATCAGCCTGCACT
>CAZBNX010000060.1:3901-8556 GCA_964493255.1 uncultured Pseudomonas sp. | reverse complement strand
TGCTGTCTCGTCGTCAGTACTTGAGCCGGATGGATCGTTTCCAGCATGAGCGTTCTGGGCGCGAACTTTAGGAGCAAGGGGAGACAGAATCAACCATAAATTGCCTTATCTGCACCACAGCGGTGCTCAATCCGGGCTGATGACGTATCCGCTATACTCGCCGCTCTTTTTGACAGAACGACACTCCGTCACAGGTTTTTCACCTTTATGAGCATTCAGGCCGCTGAAGTCGCAAAACGCCGCACCTTTGCGATTATTTCCCACCCCGACGCCGGTAAAACCACCATCACCGAAAAATTGCTGTTGATGGGTAAAGCCATTGCGGTGGCCGGTACGGTGAAATCACGCAAATCCGACCGCCACGCTACTTCCGACTGGATGGAGATGGAAAAGGAACGCGGCATCTCCATCACCACTTCCGTGATGCAATTCCCCTACCGTGACCACATGGTGAACCTGCTGGACACCCCCGGCCACGAAGATTTCTCTGAAGATACCTACCGCACCCTGACCGCCGTCGATAGCGCGCTGATGGTGCTGGATGGCGGTAAAGGCGTTGAGCCACGCACCATTGCGCTGATGGAAGTGTGCCGTCTGCGGGATACGCCAATCGTTAGCTTTATCAACAAGTTAGACCGTGATATCCGCGACCCGGTTGAACTGCTGGACGAAATTGAAGCTGTCTTAAACATCAAAGCCGCGCCTATTACATGGCCGATTGGTTGTTACAAAGACTTCAAAGGCGTGTATCACTTGGCGGCTGATAAAGTCATCGTGTATCAACCGGGGCACGGTCACGAACGCATTGAGCAAGTCGTGATTGATGGCCTCGATTCCGAGGCCGCACGCGCGCATATCGGTGATTTATATGATGATTTTGTCGAGCAACTAGAGTTGGTGCACGGTGCTTGCCACGAATTTAACCGCGATGCGTTCTTGCGCGGTGAGATGACGCCGGTGTTTTTTGGCACTGCGCTCGGTAATTTCGGCGTTGATCATGTGTTAGATGCGGTCGTGGATTGGGCACCGCAACCGCTGTCACGCGCCGCGCATGAACGGGTGATTGAACCCACAGAAGAAAAATTCTCTGGTTTCGTGTTCAAAATCCAAGCAAACATGGACCCGAAACACCGCGACCGCATCGCCTTTATGCGTATTTGCTCCGGCAAGTATGAAAAAGGCATGAAAATGCGCCACGTCCGCATCAAAAAAGATTTGAAAATCGCCGACGCACTGACGTTTTTCTCCAGCGAACGCGAGCAACTCGAAGAAGCCTACGCCGGTGACATTATCGGCTTGCACAACCACGGCACCATTCAAATCGGCGATACCTTCACCGAAGGCGAAGTGCTGGGCTTCACCGGCATTCCGCATTTCGCCCCTGAATTGTTCCGCCGCGTGCGCTTAAAAGACCCGCTCAAATCGAAGCAATTACGCCAAGGTTTGCAGGAGTTAGCCGAAGAAGGCGCGACCCAAGTCTTTTTCCCCGAGCGCAACAACGACATCATTTTGGGCGCGGTCGGCGTGCTGCAATTTGATGTGGTCGCCAGCCGCTTGCGGGAAGAATACAAAGTGGAATGCGTTTACGAGGCGATTAACGTCTGGTCAGCGCGTTGGATTGAATGCGGCGATGAGAAAAAACTCAAAGAATTCAAAGAGAAAGCCTTTGAAAACCTCGCCGTAGATGGCGGCGGCCACCTGACCTATTTGGCCCCGACGCGCGTCAATTTGAGTTTGATGGAAGAACGCTGGCCGGATGTGAAATTCCGCGCCACCCGCGAACACCACTAAAAGGCGCGCCGATGCGGTTGATTGATACGCACACGCACCTTGATTTTCCCGCCTTCGACCCCGACCGCGCCGCCGTGTGGGCGCGCAGTCAGGCGGCAGGGGTTGAGCGGGCGATTGTGTTGGGTGTCGAGCAGCCGCATTGGGCGCGCTTATGGGCGCTGGTTGAACAAACACCGGGGCTGTATGCCGCGTTTGGGTTGCATCCGGTGTTTTTGGCAGCCCACACCGACGACGCCGTTAGCGCGTTACGCTCACAGCTCGAACGCGCCGCCGGACACCCGAAACTCTGCGCGGTGGGGGAAATTGGCCTTGATTTCTTCCTCCCCGACCTTGACCGTGCGCGCCAGCAACGCCTGTTTGAAGCCCAGCTCACCCTTGCCCACGACTTCAATTTGCCCGCGTTGCTGCATGTGCGCCGCGCACACGCGGCAACCTTGGCCACACTGAAGCGTTATCGGTTGGCGCGCGGAGGCATTGTGCACGCTTTTTCTGGCAGCCTTGAAGAAGCCAAGGAATACCTAAAACTGGGTTTTAAACTCGGTTTAGGCGGTGCGGCGACGTGGCCACAGGCGCAACGCCTGCGCCGTGTCATCGCGCAATTACCCGAAGAAGCCATCGTGCTTGAAACCGATGCGCCCGACATGGCACCGGCAATGCACGCATATGGCCGCAACAGCCCCGAATTTTTACCCGCCATTTGCACGGCGTTAGCGGCTATTCGCGGACAATCGCCGCACGATTTAGCTGAGATAAGTAGCAAAAATGCGTGTGTGTTATTCGGTTGGGAAATGCCATCGTGAGCACCGTCACGCCAAGACCACCACCAACGCCCACGCACTCATCCAAATAAGCAACGCTCGATTTAAAAGTTGCTCTAACACCCGCAATCCTTGCCGTGCCTCTTCAGGCTGTGCCGATAATTCGGCGGCAGCGCGTCCGCCTTCCACCACCAAACGACACGGCAGCGCGTGCATATCCAGCAACTGCGGCCACAACACACGCCCAGCGGTGACTAAATTTCCGGCTAATCCCAGCGTCAGGACGAGTGCGCGAGCCGGTAGCCAATCCAACGCATGTCGCGCCCATACCGCCGAACGACGCAGCGCGGCATCTTCTGCCTGTTCGCAGACAATCGCTAATAATCGGTACACAATCGCCGGTAAAGGCCCCAAAAACGCATACCAAAACAACACCGCAAACAGCCCTTCATGGCTTTGCCACAACAAGCGTCCTTGCCAACGCCGCCAATCCCGCGCATTGCGTGCCAACCCGCCACAGCTTCGCAGGGTCGGTAATGCCTCGCGCAAACTGCTGCGCCCACTGGCCCACAACAACAGCGCCAACTCCAGCGGCAACCGCAGCCAGCCATACGCCACCGGCCACAAGGCTAACCACAGCAGCGCCAGCGGCAACGTCCATAACAGCACCCACGCGGCTAACCGCCAACGCGCCACACCCCACGTTTGCCGCTCGCATGTGACCAAAGTACGTCGCAGCAACGCATCGCCGCGCTGCATGACGCGATGCACCCACGGAAACGGCTCCAGCAAAAGAAATAACACCGCCACCAAAAAACTCATGTTGTTACCTCCAACGCGGCACGGTAACGCGCCCAATCAAATGCGGGGCCGGGGTCCGTTTTACGACCGGGGGCAATGTCGCTGTGTCCGCAAATGCGTTCAGGGGTAATCGCTGGCCATGCGCGCTGTAACGCCTTGGTTAATTGAACCAAGGTGACATATTGCGCGTCGGTGTAGGGCCATTCGTCGGTGCCTTCAAGTTCAATACCGATGGAAAAATCATTGCACTGTTCTCGCCCCTCAAAACAAGAAACGCCCGCGTGCCATGCGCGCTCGGTACAGGGCACAAATTGCGTTAAACGGCCATCGCGTTCGATTAAAAAATGCGCGGCCACCCGCAAATGGGCAATCCCTGCAAAATAGGGATGTCTTTTCTCATCTAATTGATTTAAGAAAAGATTTTCTATTTCACCGGTACCAAATTGCCCCGGTGGCAAGCTGATATTGTGGATGACCAACAACGACATTTCACCCGCTGGGCGTGCGTTGAAATTAGGCGAAGGGCACTGGCGCGCGTGCGTACACAGCCCCGTTTGAACGTCAATTTGCATGGTGTAATTCCGGCAAATCACAAAGGGCGACACTCTAGGGCACGCCGACGCGCCTGCAAAGGCAGCCTATAATTCCGCCACGACTGTTTAGGAGAGCCTTCATGCCCAATCTCTGCCTCGCCGACCTCGGCACCGAAATTACCGCCAACGTGCGTAACGCCTTGGCCGAAGACATCGGCAGCGGCGACATCACCGCGCAACTCATTCCCGCCGCGCAACGTGCACGGGCGCGCATCATCACCCGTGAAGAAACCATCGTGTGCGGCACGGCGTGGGTTGACGAAGTATTTCGGCAACTGGATGCGGGCGTCACCGTTCAGTGGCAGGTACGCGACGGCGAACGCGCTCAGGCTGACCAAACGCTGTTCACGCTTGAAGGTCCCGCGCGCGCGCTACTCAGCGGCGAACGCAGTGCATTGAATTTTCTACAGTTATTGTCTGGCGTAGCGACGCGCTGCCGCGAATACACCGATTTGGTTGAAGGCACCGCCGTTCAACTTCTCGACACGCGCAAAACCCTTCCCGGCCTTCGCTTGGCACAAAAATACGCCGTTACTTGTGGCGGTTGCCATAACCACCGCATCGGCCTTTACGACGCCTTTCTGATTAAAGAAAACCACATTGCCGCCTGCGGTGGCATCGCGCAGGCGGTTAGCGCCGCACACCAGATTGCGCCGGGGCGTCCGGTAGAAATTGAAGTCGAAGACCTCAACGAATTGCGCCAAGCCCTTGA
>CAZBNX010000060.1:0-3801 GCA_964493255.1 uncultured Pseudomonas sp. | reverse complement strand
GGCTGGCGGTTAGAGTGCCGCCCTTCTTCACCCGTTGACCTGCCACCATGTCCCGTCGAACTTGGCGCGAAGCCTTCGCCACCTACGCCAGCCCCTCCGCACTGGCCTTGCTGCTTTTAGGGTTCGCAGCGGGTTTGCCGATGGTGCTGGTTTTTTCCACGTTGTCCGTCTGGCTGCGCGAAGCAGGCGTGGCGCGCGAAACCATCGGCTATGCCAGCCTGATTGGGTTGGCGTATGCGTTCAAATGGGTGTGGTCGCCGATGCTCGACCAATGGCGTTTGCCGTTATTGGGGCGCTTGGGTCGGCGGCGTTCGTGGTTGGTGCTTTCACAATTATTAGTGGTCGTGGGGTTGATGGGGATGGCACTTTTCGACCCCAAAAGCCAGCTCGCGGCACTGATTGCGCTGGCGGTGTTGGTAGCGTTTGCCTCTGCCACCCAAGACATTGCGCTGGACGCTTACCGCCTAGAAATTGCCGAACACAGCCATCAAGCGGCGTTAGCGGCCTGTTACACGACGGGTTATCGCGTGGCGATGCTGATTGCTACGGCAGGCGCATTGTTTATTGCGGAGTTTTTTGGCTCGGTGAACGGCCATTATTTGTATTCCGCATGGGCAGCGACCTACTTACTGTTTGCCGCGTTGATGCTGCCGGGGTTGCTCACCACGTTTTGGATGCCAGAACCGCCCCTGCCCGCGCAAACGCAACACACCACCGCACGCTATGGCTTGCCGCACCAACTGATTTCCGTTGTGGTGCTGATTGTGTTGCTGATTTCCGTTCCGGCGATGTTTACGCAACTGTATCGCAGCGACGTGGAAGGCGTATTTTCCAGCCAAGTAACGCTGTGGAATTTACTGCTGGATGACCGCGCGTTTTTGCGTTTCACCTTATACGGCGTGCTGACATGGTTGTGCCTGTCTTCGTTGGGACGACGCGGATTAGCGCCCGTCCTCAGCCCCATCAGCGACTTCATCGCGCGTTATCGTTGGCAAGCGTTGATTTTATTGGGATTAATTGCCACTTACCGTATGTCCGATACGGTGATGGGCGTGATGGCAAACGTGTTTTACATCGACTTGGGCTTTAGCAAAGAACAAATTGCCAGCGTCAGTAAACTATTTGGCTTGGTGATGACGCTCCTCGGTGCAGGCGTGGGCGGTTTGTTAATTGTGCGCTTTGGCATCCTGCCGATTTTATTTGTGGGCGGTTTGGGTTCGGCGGCCACAAACGTGCTCTTTGTAATGCTGGCGGGCAGCGGCCCCAACGTGCAGGCGCTCATCTGGACAATTTCTGCCGATAATTTCAGCGGCGGATTGGCCACTGCCGCGTTTGTGGCCTACCTCTCCAGCCTGACGAATTTGCAATTTTCCGCCTCTCAGTACGCGCTGCTCAGTTCGATTATGTTGCTGCTGCCTCGGCTGATGGGCGGTTATTCCGGCGTCTTGGTGGAATCGTTGGGCTACGCCGATTTCTTCTTACTGACCACCGTGCTCGGCATCCCGACACTCATTTTGATTGCGATTGAATGGCAACGAGAACGCAGCGCGCACTTACAAAAAAGCCAACTTATCGAAGTTGGCCTTTCTGAAAACACGCAATCGCCAAACAATTAATCGCGGAAGTTGTTGTATTGCAACGGCATTCCTAATTCTTGAGTGCGTAACAGCGCAATGGCGTCTTGCAGGTCATCGCGTTTTTTGCCGGTGATGCGTACTTGTTCGCCCTGAATCGACGCCTGCACTTTCAGCTTGGCGTCTTTAATCAGACCGACAATTTTCTTCGCCAGTTCTTTGTCGATACCTTCGCGCAGCGTGACGTCTTGTTTCACCACTTTGCCGGATGGATAGGCGTCTTTCACTTCTAAGCACTGAATATCTACTTTGCGTTTAACCAACGCGAGTTTGAGAATTTCCAGCATTTGCTCCAGCATGAAATCCGCTTCAGCGGTCATGGTGACGGTTTTTTCTTTAAATTCGAAACTGCCTTTGCCACGCAAATCATAACGACGGTCAAGGTCTTTGATGGCGTTATCGACGGCGTTGGTGACTTCGTGCTTATCAAGTTCAGATACCACGTCAAAAGACGGCATCGCTTCTCTCCTTAAACAAGGCTGTAAAAACAGCCACTCATGTGATGAAAATTCGGGCGCGCATTATACCCGCACGCCGCTACTCGGAGACTGACCGTATGCAGCCACGCCAAACGACATGGCACATTTTAGGCGTCGGCAGCCTTGGCTGTTTGTGGGCCACGCGCCTCGCCGCTGCCGGATTGCCGGTGCAATTAGTGTTGCGAAATGCCGAGCGCCTCACCGCTTACCAACAGGCTAACGGCCTAACACTCGAACACGCCGGACACGGCCACACCGTACAGCCATCGGCTGAATTGGCCACAAATTGCATGCCTATTCAGCGTTTAGTATTGGCCTGTAAAGCCTACGACGCGCTGCCATTGCTGCAAACGGTTGCGCCTCGCTTAACAATTAACGCCGAAATTTTGTTATTGCAGAATGGGTTAGGTAGCCAGCAGGCCATCGCCGACGCCTTTCCACAGGTGCGCTGTTGGGCGGTGTCCAGTACGGAAGGCGCGTTTCGGCGCTCGACCTTTCACGTTGTACACGCGGGGCGTGGCAGCAACACGCTAGGCAGTTGGCCGCCGTCGGAACGCGCGCCAACGTGGTTGCACGAGCTGGAGCAGGCGCAGATTCCGCATGAATGGCAGCCTGAAATGCACGGCGTGTTATGGCGAAAAGTGGCCATTAATTGCGCGATAAACCCGCTCACGGTGCTGCACGATTGCTGCAACGGTGATTTGCGCGCCCATGCGTCTCGCGTTAATGCGGTGTGCGATGAATTGGCCACGTTACTCGCGGCAGTCGGGTGCGCGGACACCAATTTACACGCGCGCATTTGGCAGGTTATTGAAGCCACCGCTGCGAACAGTTCTTCCATGCGCCAAGATGTTGCCCACGGACGCCGCACTGAAATCGCGTATTTGTTGGGCTACGCCTGCGAGGAAGCCACGCGGCAGCAGTTACCGCTGCCGCAAGTGCGTGCGTTATTAGCGCAACTGCGCACGTTCTTGCAGGCGCGCGGATTGCCCAGCCACTAAGCCGCCGCTACCCTGCCGAACCTCTTTTCATCGTTCAAGGAATGCCGCTATGGGCTACCGCCTTTCAAAAATCTACACACGCACCGGCGACACCGGCGAAACCGGCTTGGCTGACGGGCGACGTGTGGCGAAAAGTCATCCGCGTATTGAAGCGATTGGCGAAGTGGATACCCTCAACAGCCAACTGGGTTTATTGCTGGCGGAATTGGCCGAACAGGAAGCCATGTGGCCGGGGATGAGTGAACTCATCGACACGCTTGCGCCGGTGCAACATCGCTTGTTCGATGTGGGCGGTGAATTGGCGATGCCGGAATATCAGGCGTTACGCGCCGAGGAAATCGGCCGCCTTGAAGCCATCATCGACCTATGGAATGAAGAAGTAGGGCCGCTGGAGAACTTCATTTTGCCGGGCGGCTCGCGTCTGTTAGCGCAAACGCACCTGTGCCGCAGCGCAGCCCGCACAGCGGAACGCCGCTGCCAGCATCTGCACGCTGAAGAGCCGTTGCGCGCAGAATGCTTGGCGTATCTCAATCGGTTATCGGATTTGTTGTTTGTGGCGGCGCGGGTGATTGCCAAGCGTCAACACATCAATGAAGTGCTGTGGCAAGCCGCGCCAGCCCCTCAGGCTTGAGGCCAAAACGCCCGAATACCCGCCACACCTTGCGCGCCGTGTTGGCGCGCTTGGCT
>CAZBNX010000059.1:0-8587 GCA_964493255.1 uncultured Pseudomonas sp. | reverse complement strand
TGCGTTTTTTTGCCGTCGGGGAAGTGCGTAAAACCTTGGGACGGTAGTGTGTCTAAAATAATATTCTATTATGAAAATCAAAAAATCCATTTCACTTAAAACAATTAAATTATGAGTGAAAACAAAGACCTTATTTCTAAAAATCCATTGAAATGGGGAAACGATTATTTAAAAAATGGCGACTTTGAAGAAGCCAAGCATTGCTATGCGTTAGCCATAGCGTGCATGCCTGAATTAAAGCATATTATAGAAAAAAATCTTCTCTTAGTTAGTAAAGAAGAGTCTTTTGTTGAAAATAGAGATAAGAAATTTGCAGTCGTAGTACATTGCTTTTATTTAGATATATGGATTGAAATTCGCACCTTACTCTTAAAAATCAGTAGCTCATTTGATCTGTTTGTAACAATGCCTGACGGATCTAGCGTTGCTGAACAAGAAATAACTAATTTTTTCCCTCGCGCGCGTATAATAAAAACACCTAATATAGGCATGGATATAGTTCCATTTTTATCCATTATCCCATTATTATTACGCGAAAATTATTACGCCATCTGCAAGATACAAACCAAAAAAGGCGACGGCCCATTAGCCGTTTTATGGCGTCGCTTGATGCTCGACTCTCTTATTGGTAGTACAGAAAATTTCGATCTTGTTACTAACGCATTTCGCAGTAATAGCGAATTAGGGTTGGTCGGAGCCGGTGCCATTTACCAATCGGCGCATCGTTTGATGTACGAAAACAAACAGAACATAGAAGAAATACTGAGTGCTGTTTATAGCTCCCACATTCCCGAAGAAGATTGGGGATTTTTCGCGGGTACCATGTTTTGGGTAAAAACAGAGTTATTGATTTCTTTATCCGATTATATAACCCGAATACCATCTCGATTTGATTCAGCATATAAAAAAGACGGAAAAACTGAACACGCTTTAGAAAGAATATTCGGACTTATACCGCGCTTACATAATAAAAAAATTGCTCTCTTACAACCAAAAGACATTTATAGTAAAAAATGCGAGTTAATTTTACTCCATGACAAAGAAGGCATAGGCGTTGCTCATATTGGCGATGTCATGTATCAGCTCTCTCGTTTAGAAAAAGACCACAAAACAATATCAAGCAGTAATTTATTTAACAAGGAATACTATAAACGGCAAAACCCCGAAATAAAAGATAAAAATATCGACCTTATAGCTCATTATTTAACACAAGGCTTTTTTAGCAAGAAGCATCCCTTCAAAGGATTTAGTTTTTCAGACGAAATGACCTTTTTATTAAGGCACAAAGGAGGCACCAGAAATAGCTTTGTATTTTATTTAGAAAATAATGGGGATTTAGAAAAGATTAAAAAATCCCTAGGTGTTAATTACAGCAAAAAAGCCTGTATTTTTGATTGCGCTTTCGTAGAAAAAAGCAATTTATTTGATTTCTCTTATTACAAAGAGCAACTTTCTAAATCGGGCATACAGCTAAAGAAATACGATAATTCCAACTTAATAGAGCATTACCTTAAAGAAGGTAACTATTTAGAAATCTATCCCAACAAATGGTTTATTCCTAGGGAATATCGAACGCTAAATAAAGATAGCGTGGATCAGGATTTTGAACCATTTTTTCATTATCTAAAGTACGGTGCTATAGAGAATCGTCGTTACCGCGAAAACATTCTTCGCGAAAAAGATGAGTCTCCCTTCTTTCGATACATGGTTCTAAATGAAGTAACTATAGATTGGCATCAACAACTGAACAAGAAGCGTAAGTCTGATTTAGTATCAATCGTTATTCCGATTTACAATCAACCAGCATTAACAGAACAATGTTTAGAATCTTTGCTTGCTGCTCAATCGCATATTCACTCAGAGATAATATGCGTTGATAACGGTAGCGATATTGACACAAAATCAGTAATACAAAAAATATCTAAAAAAAGCTCACGTATAAAAATAGTTACACACACAGAAAATTTAAATTTTTCTCTCGGCTGCAATACAGGATTTAAAGAATCCGATGGTCATATCGTTGTATTCTTAAACAACGACACAATAGTGACCGATTTTTGGTTAGACAATCTAATTCGTCCCCTAAGTGACGAAAAAATCGCAGCCGTTCAACCCACCTTACTATATCCAGACAATACCATACAAAATATTGGAATTGTATTTAATACAAGACAAACCTTAGGCTATCCAATTTACGCTGGCATCAAAAGCGAATTCATCGCTACACATTCTCGTGCATACCAAGCAGTAACTGGCGCTTGCATGGCAGTTAGGGCTCATGACTTTGCCGCTATTAGAGGGTTTGATCCATTATTTATTAACGGCCAAGAAGATGTAGATTTATGCCTTCGCTTAACTCAATCTTCAAAAAGAACATGCTGGTACCAATCAAGCTCTCTTGTTTTTCATCACGAATCGAAAACATCAGGACGTGGGCGTTATATAAAGCTCAATAGAAGAAATTTTGTTGATCGTTGGCACAAGCATATAAAAGCAGATGATACAGACTTTTACAAGTTAGACGGCTTTTTTATAAAAGACTGGCATCTTGATAGCGAAGAAATGATTTCCTCCGGTTTAGCAATAAATCGACCTATCGTAGAAAAAGAAGCCCCGCCACAAACGCAGGTTGTAACGACTTTATCAAATCAAAAGAAAGTGATTCGTATAAAAATTAGTTGCCCTAACTTGAAGACCAGCGCGGAATGGGGTGATTATCATTTTGCTTGCTCTATGAAACGTGCCTTTGAAAAAAGAAACTTTCTCTGTCATGTCGATTGCAAAGACGTTTGGTATACACCTGAATCAAGTAAAGCCGACATAATTATAGTTTTAAGGGGTCTATACCCTTACAAACCAATAACCAGCCAATTCAATATAATTTGGAACATTTCTCACCCAGACAAAATAAGCCTCGATGAATATAACTCATACGATCACATATTCATTGCTTCGAAAAAACATACAGAAACAATAAAAAGAAAAACTCATCGCCCTGTAACTTGTTTATTGCAGTGTACAGATCATGAGCTTTTTAATTTAAATGTAAAAAAAGAAAAATCATATCCCATTTTATTTGTTGGAAACTCTAGGGATGTTTTTAGACCCATCGTAAAAGCGGCAATTTCAGAGAGTTTGCCTTTAGCTGTTTTTGGTACAAGATGGAATCAATTCATACCGGAGCATTACATTAAAGGTCAGAATATTGATAACAAAAAACTGGCTGGATTTTACGCCGCAGCGGGCGTGGTTTTAAATGACCACTGGGCATCAATGGCAGAATATGGATTTATTTCTAATAGATTATTTGATGCCGTAGCAAGTGGTGCATTTGTTATTTCTGATTACGTTGAAGGCATAGAGGAGATTTTTGGTGAAACTGTGCATATAAAGAAACATTCAGAATCCATCAGATCTTTAATAAAAACCCTCCCTTTAAAAAACCTTCAAAAAAACGAATCAATAAAAACAAACAACAATTTTTCGAAAAGAATAGAAAGCATCTTAGAAGCAATAATAAGGAACTAAAAATTATGGCCAATAATTTCAAAAATGCAAATGAACACTTAAAATCAAAACAATATATTGAAGCAATAAATTGTTTTTGTGAAATGCTGAACTTAGATATAGGAAAAGATATTTTCATCGAAAAACAAATAAACAAAAACATTGAATACTCTTTCAGAAAGATAATACCTTACACACTAAAATTTAAAAAAACAATTCCATCTAAACTTATAAAAAATAATCAGGTGGAATTTATAGAAATAGATAAATGCTGGTATTCCATAGGGGTGGACCCAAACTTTACGGTCAAATTTCCTCAAGGTTATTTTTCTCCTACAGGTGGTTGGTATAGATTGATATTAAAAATAGAGCTGATAAATCAGAAGAAAAGCAGCAATTTCTCCAAGCTCTATTTCTCATTTGAAGAAAATCACGCGCTATCTGAGCAAAATTCCTTCGGTTTAAACTACGACGATGCTTGCGAATTTGTATCTCGTGTTTTCTTCTTAAAGGAAGAGCCTACTTATTTGCGATTTGATCCTACCGAAAATGAAGGAAATTTTCGTATTCATCTTTTTCAAATACAAGAAATAGATGAACAGGTAGCAAGAAAGCAAATGCTAGATGAAATTCAATTTCACCGTTTAACTTCCAGAAGCAAAAGCTCTTTTTTATCAGAAAAGAGCTTTAATGAAGATAAAGATACGTATACGTATACGGATACGTATTTAGAAAATATTGAAAGTGAGTATAATTATATTCATCAGAAAAACAACAACAGTTATTCATACTGGATAGAAAATGTAGAAGTTCATGATTTGTCCGTTTCAGAAGAAGATATAATAGAATTAACTGAAGCAAGCCCAACGATAAATGTAGCTTGCATAGTAGAAGAAAAATCAGATTTTGAATTTATTTTAGAATCAGTTCAATCAATAGTTAATCAAAGTTACAAAAAATGGACATTATCACTATTTATCAAAACAAATGAATTATCAACAGAAGATGCTCTCAAATTAAAAGAACTAAGCGAATTAACAGAAAAAGATTCTCGTATAGATTTGATGATAGAAAGCAAAAAAAACCACTCTAGTATCTTAAATGAGTTATTAAATAAATTTGAAAAGCAAAAAAATGGTTTTTTTGCTTTACTAGAAACAAAAAATTTAATTACACAAAATGCGTTTCACTTTATAGCAAAAACCATAGAAGAAACCCCCCAGGTTAAAATATTATATGGCGACGAAGACTGTATACATCCAATCACAAAAGAAAGATATAACCCGATATTCAAAAGTGATTGGAATATAGATCTTATCTATTCGCAAAACTATACCCTTGGATTTAATATTTATAAAATCACTTTAATAGATGAAGCTGGTGGCTTTTCGCAAAGCTACCATAAATGTCAAAATTATGATCTAATTTTAAGATGTTCAGAATATGTAAATTCAAAAGAAGTTATTCATATCCCGAAAATATTGCATCGCAATATTGAAGAAAGCACATTATGTACGCAAGCAGACAAAGAGCATGAAATTTCAAATCTAGAATTAGAATCATTAAGAGCCTTTTTTATCAAAAAAGATCCAACAGTAACAGTCGAACATGGAATGGCGCCTAAAACATATCGTGTTCGACGTACAATTAAAGGTAGCGAACCATTAGTAAGTATTTTAATCCCAACCAAAGACTGTCACAAACTGCTAAAACTTGCTATATCAAGCATATTAGATAAAACAACTTACAAAAATTACGAAATAATAATACTAAACAACGACAGCAAAGAAGAAGAAACTTACAAACTATTTGAATACTTTAAAAAGCATGATTCTCGCATAAGAATAATAGATTACAACCTTCCTTTTAATTACTCAGCAATTAACAACTTCGGAGTGTCACATGCAAAAGGGGATTTAATATGCCTTTTGAATAATGACGTAGAAATTATATCAAACGAATGGCTAACAGAAATGTGTTCTCAGGCCATTCGTCCAGAAATTGGTTGCGTTGGCGCAAAGTTATTTTACAGCAATGACACTGTACAGCATGCAGGCGTTATATTAGGTATCGCCGGAGTTGCTGGGCACATATACAAACATTTACCCAGAACCTTTCTCGGATACAAAAACGGATTAGCGTGTATACAAAACTACTTAGCAGTAACTGCTGCTTGTTTAGTCGTTAAAAAAAGTATTTTTCAAGCCGTAGGCGGTTTGAACGAAAAATATCTCGCCATAGCATACAACGATGTCGATCTTTGTCTAAAAATTTATTCAGCTGGCTATCGTAATTTATGGACACCATATGCCGAACTTTATCACTATGAATCCGTGAGTCGTGGCAGCGATGCCACTTCTCCAGAAAAAATACGTCGCCTATATTCTGAGTCCGAATACATGCTTCAAAATTGGGCACATTTAATAAATATGGATCCATACTATAATATAAACTTAACAAAGAAAAACGAAAATTATCATTTGTGTGAGTCTTTTTCTAACAATCTGTCTTTTACAGATAAAATAAGATTCCTCTGGGAAGAAAAAGAACCGTCCTATAAAAAAGAAAACTTATGTATTTTTGTGAATTTTGATAAGAAAAGTAAGTTGCACAAATATGTAATCAATTATCTTATAGATTTAAGAGAAAATTTCGACATAATATTCGTATCAACTTCTGAGCAGCTAGGTGAAGATCATAAAGCTATAGAAAAACTAAAAAGCATCACTAAGAAAATCATTATCAGAGAGAATGAGGGCTATGACTTTGGCTCTTGGCGTTTAGGTTTAGAATCAATAAAAGATGAAATTCACAACTACGAAAATTTGCTACTCTGCAACGATAGTGTTTACGGGCCTATTTACAAAACAAACGAAATGTTAGATTTCTTTAAAAAATCTGATTTAGATATAATGGGCGCCACGTCTAGTTTTGAAGTACAGTATCACATACAAAGTTTCTTTGTTCTCTACAATAGGAAAACTTTTTTATCTAAGACTTTCGAAAGACTTTGGAACTCCATTAGACATCATAAAGATAAATGGGAGATAATAAATATTTACGAAATTGGCTTTAGCCAAACTTTTATTAATTTAGGTTACAAAGTAGGTGCGTATTGTTCAGCGGAAAATTATCCGTTAGTAAACATAGCACATGTATTTTGGAAAGATCTGATCAAAAAAAATAGATTTCCTTTCATTAAAATAGAATTATTACGCGACAACCCAACTGGGGTTGACATATCTGACTGGCGAGAAGTAATTAAGAAAAACTCTAACTACGATATAAATTTGATTGATGCGCACTTAAATTCATCTACTCTATAAAAAAATGGGTGAAAAATGAAAAACGAAAAAATAATTTTTGCACACGTACCTAAAACGGCAGGTACAAGCTTTAGGACTGGATTGGAACAATCTCAAGCACAATACTACCATTTATACAAAGATTACGGATCAGAAAGCCCTGACACAAGTAAAGAAATACTGGAAACTAACAATGAAAAGCTAATTTCTATTTTTTTAGAGAGATCTAAGTGTATAATATCGGGGCACTTTCATGATTCAAAATTAAAACTTTTTGATTATGCTAAATTAATCAAAGGGGCTAAACTTGTAACCTTTTTAAGAGATCCTTTAGATAGAGCAGTTTCTGAATACTGGCATTTTAAAGAAAGAACAAATTACAAAGGAACTTTTTTAGAAATGATCTCTCAAGACCTGTTTACTAACAGGCAACTTCTTTCTATTAATTATGTGCCGTTAGAGACTTTTTCTTATGTAGGCATAACAGAAAATTACGAGAACTGCTTAACCACATTTAATCAAATTTTTGAAATGGAGGTTCCATTCCAAAAAATAAATGAGCGACTATCCTCACAAAACAGATTTTTAGGAATTTCCAAATCAGATATAGATCTTTTTTGCACAAGAAACTTAAAAGATATTTCTTTATATAATCGTGCTTTAACTTACTCTAAGTTACTGAATAGGGAAAGCCCAAAAATTACACCATACAAACAATTTTCTGGATTTGCAAAAATCGAGAAAAGTGGAGAGCATGTTTTAGGATGGGCGGTAGACTATTTTTCATTTGATCCTGTAAATATAGTCTTTCAAAATAAAGACTCAAATAAGAATTACACTACAAAAGCATCAATAAAGCGTAATTTTTTAATAGAGCTTAATTTACATGCTTCAGGCTATGCTGGATTTAAAACGGAAATCAAAACTCTTAGAGATCTTTTAGGAAAAGGCAAAATAGACATACTTATTAATGGAAAATTCAGAATAGGATCCATAACATGTTAAACATAAAACTTTATAACGAATGGTATCGAGCAATATGATTTTAGTAACCGGCGGCGCAGGCTTCATCGGCTCTAACTTTGTTCTGCAATGGTGCGCCCAGCACGCGGAATCCGTAATTACGCTAGATGCCCTGACTTATGCAGGTAATTTGGCCAATTTAGCGTCATTAGAAGGCAACCCTCAGCATCGTTTTGTTCACGGTAATATCTGTGATGCCGAATTATTAACCCGCTTATTTGCTGAACATCGCCCGCGTGCGGTGGTGCATTTTGCGGCGGAATCACATGTTGACCGCTCGATTGTGGGGCCAGACGCCTTCGTAGAAACCAACGTAGTCGGTACGTTTCGTTTATTAGAAGCCGCGCGTCACTATTGGCAAACGCTGCCCGAAACGGAAAAAGCCGCGTTTCGTTTTCTGCACGTTTCTACCGATGAGGTATACGGCACGCTCGGGCCAAATGACCCCGCGTTCAGCGAAACTACGCCTTACGCGCCGAATAGCCCCTACTCCGCCAGCAAAGCCGCCAGTGATCACATGGTGCGCGCCTATCACCACACCTACGGCTTGCCAGTGCTGACGACGAATTGCTCGAACAATTACGGGCCATTTCATTTCCCCGAAAAGCTCATCCCATTGATGATTGTGAATGCCTTGGCAGGCAAACCGCTGCCGGTGTACGGCGACGGCCAGCAAATCCGCGATTGGCTGTATGTCGAAGACCACTGCGCCGCAATTCGTCGCGTATTGGAAGCGGGGCAACTCGGCGAAA
>CAZBNX010000058.1:0-8698 GCA_964493255.1 uncultured Pseudomonas sp. | reverse complement strand
CGTGATTTTCCGGCTGGGTTGTCGTATCACTTCATTGGCATGACTGCCGTCACACTGTTACTTGATTGGCCACTGGCTATATTAGCGGGTTTATCGGCGCAAATAGCCCTTATTGTATTGGGACGACAGGATTGGGCAGCACTGGGAATTAATGCCATTGTGATGGTTTGTATTCCTATTTGGATTACCGAAGTATGCGCGCGCTTTGTTGAGCGATTACAGCCTGAAAATTTGTTTGTTTATATTTTTTGCAGTGGTTTTTTTCCGGCTGCATTGGCAACTATAGCCAGTTTATTTACTGGTTTATGCTTTTTATTATTAGACGGCATTTTTGAAATGCCGTCTTGGTTGGAGGATTTTGCGGGCTATCTTTGGTTAATTATGTTCCCTGAGGCGTTCATTAACGGTACTTTTATTACGGCCTTAGTCGTTTTTTGCCCTGAATGGCTCGAAACATTTAACCGCACACGCTATTTACAGGCACCGTGGAAAGACACTAACAAGAAATGTCAGTGAATAGTTATTTTTAAATCCTTTGCAAAGCCGTCAATTTCTGATGATGGGCTAACGATGCGGCGTTGCTCGTTGGCCCATTCGCCTAAGTCAATTAATTTACAGCGCGCACTACAAAACGGGCGATGTGCGTTTTCCTTATTCCAAATAACGGATTGCCGACAGATAGGGCATTGCAAAACTATTTCTTTCATATAAAAACTCAACTTTTTAGTGTTAAATAATGATGATGTAGTCGCTCTATTTCTGTGTGCAACCAATTTAAATCACGATCGTTGCTGATAATGTCGTGTGCGTGGGAGCGTCTTTTTTCTCGACTGATTTGGCTGGCTAAAATAGCGCGCGCTTGTGCTTCAGAAATATCGTCACGTTGAATAGTGCGAGTAATTTGTATTTCTTCAGGTGTGTCGATTACTAAAATGCGATGCACTTTATTGCGTAGATTATCAGACTCAATTAATAGGGGGGCTGTTAGAATAGCGTAAGGTGCTTGAATGGCGTCAAGTTGTCGAGAGATTTCCTCTCTGATCAGTGGGTGCAGTAATGCCTCTAGCCATAGTCGTTCTGATGTGTTGTCAAAAACTAGGCTACGCAATTTTGCTCTATTAAGCTGTCCGTGTTCATTGAGTATAAATTCACCAAAATGTTTCTTGATTAAATCTAACGCAGGTTGACCCGGCTCAACAACTTGCCGCGCTATTAAATCAGCATCCACTTGTAGAATACCTAATGTTTCAAAGTGACGTGCTGCAACACTTTTACCGCTTCCGATGCCACCCGTTAAACCGAGAATCCATGGCTTCATAATAGAGACCTCTCGCTCGTTAAAGTAGATAGAATTATGAATAGGCTACGTTGTATGTTAAAAAAAAACATCCAGAGAGTGCGATACTGGGTGCGAAAGGTATTTGCTCGTTTACCTTATTGATTTTATATAAAATCAACCAATGTAATATACCTAATAAAGAAGCGATTGTTAAGGTGTTGGGCAAAATTTGCCAGCCGCCCCAAGCGCCTATAGCTGCAATTAGTTTTAAATCACCACCTCCCAGTACGTCACCTTTCTTAGCGAGTAAAAAAATGTAAGAAATTGACCATAAGAAAGCATAACCAAGAGCTGCTCCGTAAACGGAATTTTGTGCTTGAGTGAATACGTTCGACTGATTTACTAGCAATCCTATCCAAAGTAACGGTAGAGACAAATAATCTGGGATTATTTTATATTTTAAATCTATGGCAGAAATACATAGCATAAATGCCATGAATATAAGCAGTGATGCAGATGTGATAAAAGGAGTTTCGTTTAATAAGTTAAGCTGTAGTAAGCCTAAAATCACGAAAGTAATTATGAAGAAAGCATAGGTTTTGTTGAGTTTGTTTTCTATTAGTTTAAGCGTGCTCTCTTGGTTGTTTAGTATTTCGCTGGCTTGTGCTATCCATTGCTTTCCAAGATGGTTAGGAAGATACGAAACGATTAGCGCCATAATAAAAGGTATAACAAATAGCGCAATATATAATACAATGATTTTGTTCATATAATTGAGCCAAGCTGAAACATAGGTAAGTAAAGAGCTAAAATTAAAGTGCCAGTAACAGCGCCAATAATTAGCATGAGTGTAGGCTCTAATAAAGCGATGAGTTGTTCGATTGTGCTGTCTATATCTTGTTCGTAATGGCTGGAAAGTTTAGAGAAAATCATTTCTAATGCCCCTGCCTCTTCGCCTATGGAGACCATTTGTGTAACAAGCCGAGGAAAGATATTAGTCTGTTCTATAGCACTAGAAAGAGTATTGCCTTCCTTAATTGACATCTGAATTTTAATTATTGCGTTTTTTGTAATTTCGTGCGGTTGGGCATAAGTTATATTCTCTAGCGCGCTTAGTAAGGAGACTCCAGCAGATAGGTTTATTTCTAATGCTCTTGCGAACTGGATGGAGATAATTTGGCTAAAGAAATAATGCGTAAAGGGTATTTTTAGTATCAGTTTTTCTAGATATAACCTGATATTTTTACTCTTTTTGACGAAAAAATATATGGTTGTGGTTGTTAAAAGTGTCGTTGCTATTATTTTGAATATGGATTCAGTCACTGTATCGGATGCACGAATAATGATTTGTGTGAGCCACGGCAGTTCTCCATTAAAGCTTTTAAAAGTGCGCTCAAATTCTGGAACGATATAGTAAAGAAGTAAAATCACGACCAAAATATTTACTAGAATAGTTAGGCAAGGATAGTTTATCGCTTTTAGTACCTTGTGTTTTAGCTCGCGCGCACGGTCTTGATTTTGTGCGATTTTTTCTATAGTTAAATCTAACGACCCAGTTTTTTCTCCGATAGATATTAGGTTGCATTCGTGTGCGGCAAAAAAATGTGGATGTTGTTTTGCTGCTTCAGAAAAGCTATTGCCATCAGATATGCTAATGTACAGAGCGTTAGCAATATTTCCCAAAATTGAATTCTTATGACCCATGGCTTTCAGTGAATCCAGAAGTGGAATGCCTGCTTTTAATAGTGTTGATAATTGATAGTGAAAATTAATTTTATTGCGGTCGGATGCTTTTCTGACGAAAAAAACCCTCTTTATATTAATGGAAGAAATATTTCTTCTGCGTAACTTAATAAGGGCAGTTGTTTTGTTTTGCTCAAATAAATCGCCAGTAATGGGTTCGCCGTTAAAGCTAATGCCTTTCCAGCGGAAATGATATTTTTTCATACGTTTTCTCGTGTTACGTTGTTTATTTCAGATAATGTGGTTAAGCCAGAGCTAATTTTTCTTAGTCCGGCTGTTTTTAAGCTATAAAATCCTTCTTCACGAATACATTTTTCAATGCTTATAATGTCCAAGTCAGATAAAATCATGCTCTTAATTTTGTTGTTAATAGAAACTACTTCGTGAACGGCAATTCTTCCTTTATAGCCTTGTTGGCAGTTATTACACTGTAGACCTTGTAACAGGTTCTTTTTATTAGCGCATTGAGAGCAGCACTTTCTAACCAACCTTTGTGAGACTATTAAAATAATAGAAGTAGCAATATCTATTTTAGGGATGCCCATATTGCATAGGCGTGTTATGGTTTCTGTGGCGCTATTAGTATGGAGTGTCGAAAGAACCAAATGGCCTGTTTGTGCTGCGCGTATCGCAATTTCAGCCGTTTCACGGTCGCGTATTTCGCCAACCATTAAAATATCAGGGTCCTGGCGCAGGAAAGCGCGTAGTACGTCAGAAAAAAATAATCCTTGCTTTGGATTTATGTTGACCTGATTAATACCGGGTAAATTTATTTCGACAGGATCTTCAACTGTTGATATATTACGTTGTGTGTTATTTAGAAAGTCGAGTGCGCTATAAAGAGAAACTGTTTTGCCAGAACCTGTAGGTCCTGTTACGAGTATTAGTCCTTGTGGTTTAGAGAGCGCCTCGGTATATAAATCTTCCTGATCAGGTTCAAGACCTAATTCTTTAATAGATAAGCGCGCAGCGCGTGGATTGAGCAAGCGGATAGCGATTTTTTCTCCCCATAGTGTGGGTAAGCAATTTATTCTGGCATCAACTATAGGTAATCCTGCAAAGTTTATACGGGTTCTACCATCTTGTGGTTTGCGTTTTTCTGCTATATCTAACCCAGCAATTACCTTTAGTCGAACATTAACTATGGCAGCTAATGATAGATCTGGCTCTGCAATAATAGATAATATGCCATCGCAGCGTTGTCGGATTCGATAACTATTTTCTTGTGGTTCGAAATGCAAATCAGAGGCACCTTGACGAATAGCATTTTGTAGAATGTGGTTAATGAATTGGATGGCTGGCTCATCTGAATCATGTATTAGTTGATCAAAATCAGCAGCAGATTTTTTAATTGATTTGCTAGGGTCAACTTCTATTGATGAATCCAAATGCTGTTGACTAAGTTTTTTCAATCCCTCTTCTAATTGATTATCGTCGATAATGAATGGCTCTATTTGTAAGCCTGTACTAAATTGTAAAGGCTGTAAAAGCGAAATCTGCTCAGGATCAGAAATGCCGACACATAATGATTTTTCTTTTAACTCCAGGGGTAATGCTCGAATTTTCTTTAATAAAGAAAAATTTATAACTGAATCTTTGATATATATATGGTTGTTTTCTATGTGCGCTAATGGCAAGCCTGATAGTTGAGCAGAGTACTCCGCAAGTAATTGTACAGAAACCATGCGATGACTGGCTAAATAATGCACAACTGACGACTTTTGTTCGGTCGCCCATGTATGTGCGTTGCACGCTATTTCGTGTGAAATTATCTTATCTTTTTGAAGTTTTTCTAAAAGCTCATTACGAATTTTAGCAAGCATATAATCAACTCCGTTTGATTAATTCGTCGTATTTCTGATTAGAGCGTAAATTGTGATTTGTTGCCAAGCCAGTTGAAGTGCTAAATGTAAAAAGTGTGATAGAGCGCACATTTTTGACGAATTTATCAAGAAAAACAGGCAGTTATGTACTGCTTACGTAGCCGCTTGATGTTATCGTTTTAGGATAAATGGACGTAAAAACAGGAGTGTATGGTATGAAAATTAATCAGCAGGCAGGTTTTAGCTTAATTGAAATGATGATGGTGGTTGCTATCGTTGGCGTATTGGCTTCTGTGGCAATGCCAGCGTATCAAGACTATATGGTGAAAGCTAAAGTGTCTGAGATTTTATTAGCAGGTTCACCGTGCCGAGCTACTATTAGCGAAACAGTTCAGAGTATGTCGGGTACTGCAATCGGTACGGCTAATCAGTGGGGGTGTGAAGTTACTAATCCGTCGAAAATGGTTGCGGCTGTGAGTACCGATGCAAACGGGATTATTACCGTTAAGCCGCATGCAACAAACTTAGGCATTAACTTAAATGCGGCGAATGATTTTGTCACAATAACCCCTTATTTAGGGGGTAATACTATTGTGCTGGATGAGGAAAACAATGGGCAAGGTAATCATATTGAAGAGTGGCGCTGTAAAGCGCACGGTGCTTTATTAAAGTATGTGCCAGGTTCTTGCCGCTAAATTAGCGGCGCGCGTGTGCAAATATAGAGCATATTTTATATGATTGCACCAAAATGTTACATTTGCATTTCAGGTCTTGCAATGTAGGTTATTTTCATGGAAGAGTAGTGTCATGCGTTAAAACCCAAACAGGGAGTATATGTGATGAGCCCCAGTCTAGTTGATCGAATAAGGCAGTTGATGCACGAGCAAGCGGACTCAATGGGAAATTTGCTTGTTGAAGCATTTCATTATGTCGCTTTGTTTATCATCGGTGGTGCAGTTATTTGGGCATCAGGCGTGACATTCATGGGTATGGTGCAAAACGGGGTTGTAACAATTGATGATGTATTGTTGCTATTTATCTATTTAGAGCTGGGGGCAATGGTTGGTATTTACTTTAAAACCAATCAAATGCCTGTGCGTTTTTTGATTTATGTAGCCATCACGGCGTTAACGCGCCTATTAATTGCAGATATTCAGCATGAACATAAGCCAACAATTGGTATTGTTATTACCTGCGGTGGCATTTTGATATTAACATTGGCGACGTTAGTTGTACGTTACGGAGCGAGCCGTTATCCGTCGCCTATTTCTGAGCGAACGGTCGAGCACCGTCACGTTGCTGAGTCGCCTACAGAGTAGCTTGGTCTATTCGCACGACCTACAGAGCTGGCAATATGCCGAAGATTCAACGGCATTTGTCGGCTCTTTTTTTAGGTGAATGTAATGCGCGTTTTTTTGTTTGCTTTGTTGTTGCTGCCCTTACTTGAACTGGCGCTTTTAGTGGCAATTGGTCGAGAGATTGGCGTATTGCTCACGTTATTGTGGATGTTTATTGATGTGCTGGCGGGCATTTTTCTGATGCGTAATGTCGGGCCTGCAACGGCGCTGCGGATGCGTGAACGCCTCATGCAGGGCGACGTTCCCGGTCAAGAAATGTTAGACGGTTTGCTGATGGGGTTAGCGGGTTTATTGCTGATTTTCCCCGGCGTTTTGAGCGATTTCGCCGCTATTTTGTGCTTATTACCGATGAGTCGATATTGGGTGAGGGATTTGCTGGGGCGGCAGGTGCAACGCCGTGCGCCCGCCGCACAGGCGGAGTTTCAGCACCCGCAACACGGTCAAAGTTCGCACTACACGCCCCCTAAAACACATGCGCCGGACATCATTGAAGGCGAATGGGAACGAAAACGTGAGTGAATTTTTCGCCTAAGCCCTTGAAATGACATCGCGCGTCCCCATTTGCTTGCCAGCGCAGCCCATTCGCATGGCTGCGGACCTCTTGTGGTGCAGGTCACTGCGCTACACCCGGCCCCGCCGGAATTTATAAACCTACCGATGTTGGTTCATCGGATGTTGGAAACAACTTGTTAGGAGAGATCGACAATGAAGCTTCGTCCTCTGAATGATCGCGTTGTGATTCGCCGTAGCGAAGAAGAAACCAAAACCGCCAGCGGTATCGTGCTGCCCGGTTCCGCTGCTGAGAAACCGAATCGTGGTGAAGTCGTGGCTGTTGGTGCCGGTCGCGTTCTGGACAATGGCGAAGTCCGCGCCCTGACAGTGAGCGTCGGTGACAAAGTGGTTTTCGGCCCTTATTCCGGCAGCAACACCATCAAAATTGACGGCGAAGAGCTGTTAATCATGGGCGAGAACGAAATTCTTGCCATTTTGGAAGACTAATTTTTCTTTCTTTCGCAAATCTCCCGAATTCCATTTGAGGTTTAAACAACATGGCTGCTAAAGAAGTCAAATTTGGTGATTCCGCCCGCAAAAAAATGCTGGTTGGCGTGAACATTCTGGCCGACGCTGTAAAAGCAACGCTCGGCCCGAAAGGTCGTAACGTGGTGCTGGATAAATCATTCGGCGCTCCGCTGATTACCAAAGACGGCGTTTCTGTTGCCAAAGAAATCGAACTGAAAGACAAGTTCGAAAACATGGGCGCGCAACTGGTTAAAGACGTTGCCTCCAAAGCGAACGACCAAGCGGGCGACGGCACCACAACAGCCACCGTATTGGCGCAAGCGATTGTAAATGAAGGTCTGAAAGCGGTTGCCGCTGGCATGAACCCGATGGACCTGAAGCGCGGCATTGATAAGGCGACCATCGCCATCGTTGCCCAGCTCAAAGAATTGGCCAAGCCTTGCGCTGACACCAAAGCCATTGCACAAGTCGGCACCATCTCCGCTAACTCCGACAACTCCATCGGCGACATCATCGCTGCCGCTATGGAAAAAGTCGGTAAAGAAGGCGTGATTACCGTTGAAGAAGGCTCCGGTCTGGATAACGAGCTGTCTGTCGTTGAAGGTATGCAGTTTGACCGTGGCTACCTGTCGCCTTACTTCGTCAACAAGCCAGACACCATGTCTGCTGAACTGGACAGCCCGCTGATCCTGTTGGTTGATAAGAAAATTTCTAACATTCGTGAGCTGCTGCCTGTTCTGGAAGCGGTTGCGAAAGCCGGTCGTCCGCTGCTGATTATTGCGGAAGATGTTGAAGGTGAGGCGCTGGCTACGCTGGTTGTCAACACCATGCGCGGCATTGTTAAAGTCGCTGCGGTAAAAGCTCCCGGCTTCGGCGACCGCCGCAAAGCCATGCTGCAAGACATCGCTGTCCTGACAGGCGCAACCGTGATTTCTGAAGAAATCGGTCTGAGCTTGGAAACCACAGGTCTGGCTGAACTGGGTAACGCCAAGCGCGTAGTTATCAACAAAGAAAACACCACCATCATTGATGGCGTTGGTGCTCAAGCGGACATCGAAGCGCGCGTTGCTCAGATTCGTCAGCAAATCGGTGAAACGACCTCCGATTACGACCGCGAAAAACTGCAAGAGCGTCTCGCCAAGCTGGCTGGTGGTGTTGCGGTTATCAAAGTCGGTGCGGCCACCGAAGTTGAAATGAAAGAGAAAAAAGCCCGCGTTGAAGACGCCCTGCACGCTACTCGTGCGGCGGTAGAAGAAGGCGTGGTGCCCGGCGGTGGTGTGGCGTTGGTTCGCGCACTGCAAGCCATCGAAGGTCTGAAAGGCGATAACGAAGAGCAAAACGTCGGTATTGCGCTGCTGCGCCGTGCGGTTGAAGCGCCTCTGCGCCAAATCGTGGCGAATGCTGGTGATGAGCCAAGCGTTGTGGTTGATAAAGTTAAACAAGGCGAAGGTAACTTCGGTTACAACGCGGCAACC
>CAZBNX010000057.1:0-8744 GCA_964493255.1 uncultured Pseudomonas sp. | reverse complement strand
GGAAGCAATCAAAATTTTCTTCACGCCCGGCAATTCACGCGCATCGCGGTACAACTGAATCAGCGCAGAGTGGTCAGTGTTGAGGTTCTGACAGATGCCCGGATAGACACACGATGGCTTACGGCACGCGGCTTCGATTTCTGGGCTTTTGCACGCGATGCGGTACATGTTGGCCGTTGGGCCGCCTAAATCCGAAATAACGCCGGTAAATCCGGGCACTTTGTCTCGAATTTCTTCGATTTCACGCAAAATAGATTCTTCGGAACGGTTCTGAATGATGCGCCCTTCGTGCTCCGTAATAGAGCAAAACGTACAGCCGCCAAAGCAGCCGCGCATGATGTTGACCGAGAAACGAATCATCTCGTAAGCGGGCACTTTCTCGCCGTTATAAGACGGATGCGGTACACGCGCATACGGCAAACCAAAGACGTAATCCATTTCCTCGGTGGTCATGGGGATGGGCGGCGGGTTAAGCCAAACATCTTGGTCACCGTGACGCTGGACCAGTGCACGCGCATTGCCGGGGTTGGTTTCTAAGTGCAAAACGCGGTTGGCGTGCGCGTATAAAACCGAATCACCCTTCACCTTTTCATAAGAAGGCAGACGAATCACCGTGCGCTCACGGGTTAATTTGGGATTTGGCAACAACTCGACCGGCTTGGCGGCGTTGGGGTCTTCGTTGGGGCCTTTTGCCTGTTCGAGAGCACAGGCTTCCATATCTTGCGTGTTGACGTAGGGATTGATGATTTTATCGACACGACCGGGGCGGTCGATGCGCGTGGAATCCAGCTCAAACCATTCGTCTGGCGTATCACGGCGCACAAACGCGGTGCCGCGTAAACCCGTCATTTGTTCAACCAACTCGCCTGCCGCTAAACGGTGCGCAATGTCCACGACCGCGCGCTCAGCGTTGCCGTACACCAAAATATCGGCTTTGGCATCCATCAAAATGGAGCGCCGCACCTTGTCTTGCCAATAGTCATAGTGCGCGATGCGGCGTAACGAGGCTTCAATACCGCCCAAGACAATCGGCACCTCTTTATAGGCTTCACGGCAACGCTGGCTGTACACCATGCTGGCGCGGTCGGGGCGCTTACCGGCGACACCGCCGGGGGTGTAGGCATCATCAGAGCGAATTTTGCGGTCAGCGGTGTAGCGGTTAATCATCGAATCCATGTTGCCGGCAGCTACCCCAAAGAACAAATTGGGTTTGCCCAGCTTCATAAAATCGTCTTTTGAGTGCCAATCTGGTTGGCTGATGATGCCAACGCGGAACCCTTGCGCTTCCAATAAGCGGCCAATAATCGCCATCCCAAACGAAGGATGATCGACGTAAGCGTCGCCCGTCACGATGATGACATCGCAGGAATCCCATCCCAATAAATCCATTTCCTCGCGGCTCATGGGCAAAAATGGAGCAGGCCCGAAACACTCGGCCCAATATTTGGGGTAGTCGAACAAGGGTTTGGCAACGTGCATGGCGATAACCAGAACAATGAGGCGGGAATAATGCGGGCGCGAAGGATAGCACAGTCAGGGGGTCAACCTTTCGCGCCCCCACTGACCTCAACGCGGGAAATGAGCGGCGATGAGCTCGCGCATTTCGTCGCCGGTGCGCGTACTGGCGCTGGCGAGTGCCCACAAATCAAAGTGAACAGGCCGCGCGCGCGTGCCAATGACCGCAAAACCGGCGGCTTGCAAGGTCGCGCCCAATACTTTTTTCGTAAAACCGCAGCGATGCGCCATGTACAGGTTCCCTTGCGCCATAGCGGCACGGTGTCCGTACAAAATATCCAGCGGCGCAATGGGACCGGCGGGGGATTGGTAAGCGGCATCGGTCAAGCGGTCTTCGGCCACTAACTTGCAGACACTTTGCAAATCGGGGCAGGTAATGACGGCAAATCCATCGGGTTTCAACACGCGGCGAAATTCTGCTAACGCCAACGGCACTTCATGCGGGTACAGGTGCTCGATGTTATGGCTGGAAAAAATGGCATCCACGCTGGCATCCGCTACCGCCGACATATTCGTCATGCTGCCAATGACGTCAGGCTGTACCGAGGGGTCAATGTCTAAACGAATTTCTTGCCATTCCGGCGTATTAAAGCCGGGCGTTGTACGGTCTTTACGCTTGGGGCCACAGCCCACATGCAGAAGCGTTTTCATCAAAGCACCCACATTAGAAAAATGAGGTGCGAGGATACCGCCCAGAACCCAAAATCTGTAAATCCTTTTACACAACTGGTCGAATAAGGCAGCACCACTTACTATCGTTACGAAGACCCGTTTCTAGCAATGCACCGGGCTGATCCACACCACTGAAATTAGGATAAAACGATTATATGCACCCCGATAATGAAGAATACTTAGTACGGCACATCCAAACAACCTCAATTAATATAGAGCAAGAAATAGACAATTTATTAACGCTGTGCGTACCACCAAATAGCAAAAATCAATCGTTATATCGTGCCATGCTATCAACGATAATCCGCATGGCCGAAGCAGACCGCAATCGTTGGGATGCTAAAATCATGATGCAAACACTGCGTGAAATGGAGCACGCTTTTAGCGTTCTAGAACAGTTTAAGCGTCGTCGAAAAGTAACGGTTTTCGGGTCTGCGCGTACAAACAAAGAGCATCCGCTGTATCAATTAGCCCACTCGGTGGGTGCCCAATTAGCACAGCATAGTTTAATGACAGTCACTGGTGCGGGTGGCGGTATCATGGCAGCAGCGCATGAGGGTGCCGGTTTCGAATACAGTTTAGGGCTTAATATCGCACTACCATTTGAACAACATGCAAACACTGTGGTGCATGGCACGAACCATTTATTGTCTTTCCATTTCTTTTTTTTACGCAAACTGTTTTTTGTCAAAGAAGCTGATGCAGTTGTTTTATTTCCGGGTGGTTTTGGCACACTAGATGAAGCATTAGAAGTGCTCACACTTGTACAAACAGGAAAAAGCCCTATCGTACCTATTATTTTAGTAGACCTTGAAAACGGTACTTATTGGAAAGAAGCCCTTCAATTCATTAAATATCAATTAGAAGACCCGCATTACATTCAAGCCAGTGATATGAATTTAATGCGCCTTGTACACCGCGCAGAGGATGTCGTTTCAGAAATCTCTACGTTTTATGGCAATTATCATTCGAGCCGCTGGTTAAAAGACCAATTTGTCATTCGCATGAATTACGCATTGCATGAAGACGCTCTTAAAGAACTACAGGATAAATTTAGCTCTCTGTGTATTACTGATTCTTTTGTGCAACAACCTTATTGCGAAAAAGATGCTGAGGAACAGGAATTTTGTCATCTTATTCGCTTAGGTTTTAATTTTAATGGTAAAGATCAGGGTCAATTACGCACACTGATTGACTTTATTAACTGCCCTACTCATTGGCTAAAAAATCAAGCTGGCTCACATGGCGCATCAAAGTATTAACTTGCGCTGAGGTAAAACCACGATAGAGCAAGTAACGCATTTGTTGAGCTTGCTCTTTCATGTTATTCGGAGGCTGTGAAAATTTCTTGCGCCATACGCCAAATAATATCTTTGGCCAATTAGGCTCTAACTCTTGCAAGAATTTTTGCGTATCTGCGCGAGAAATACCGCGCTGACATAACTCTTCTGCAATCCGCAAGGGGCCATAACCAGACCCCATGCGTGAGCGTATAAAAGCCTCAGCAAAACGTACTTCACTGAGTAACGCTTCAGATACCAACTGTTCAACCACTGACACAATTAACGCATTGTCATAACCCCGTTGTCGCAGCTTTCGCGTTAACTCTGCACGCGAATGTTCACGCCGCGCTAAAAGTGCCAGTGCTTTACATCGAACAATTTGGATATCAGTCAGCGATGGCACATTAAACATCCGCCGTGAAATCACCATCCTCGTCACGGGCATCAGGTGAAACACCTTGCACTTGACTCAATAAGCGCGCACGAACAGCACTTTCAATAGTGCTGGCAATATCAGCATTTTCCTCTAAAAAGCGAGCTACATTTGCTTTACCTTGGCCAATTTTACTACCTTGATAGCTGTACCAAGCACCCGCTTTTTCTATAAAGCCTTGCTGTACGCCTAACTCAATAATTTCACCGATGCGGTGAATACCTTTGCCATACATAATGCTGAATTCAGCTTGTCGGAAAGGAGGAGCCATCTTATTTTTCACAACTTTGACGCGCGTTTCACTACCAACAATTTCTTCGCCTTCTTTAACATTTCCTAAGCGACGAATATCTAAACGAACAGAGGCATAAAACTTTAACGCATTACCGCCTGTTGTTGTTTCTGGGCTACCAAACATAACACCAATTTTCATACGAATTTGGTTAATGAAAATAACCAAACAATTAGCGTTCTTTACGTTACCCGTAATTTTACGCAACGCCTGCGACATTAAACGTGCTTGTAACCCCATATGCTGATCGCCCATTTCACCTTCAATTTCGGCTTTAGGGACCAGCGCGGCAACCGAGTCAATCACGATGACATCAACAGCGTTTGAGCGCACCAACATGTCTGTAATTTCTAAGGCTTGCTCACCTGTATCAGGCTGGGAAACCAGCATATCGGACACGTTTACGCCTAATTTCGCGGCATAGTCTGGATCTAATGCGTGCTCGGCATCAATAAAAGCACAGGTCGCGCCTTGTTTCTGTGCTTCAGCAATAACCGACAAAGTGAGCGTCGTTTTTCCTGAAGATTCAGGACCATAGATTTCAACAATACGGCCTTTTGGCAAACCGCCAATACCTAACGCAATATCTAATCCCAAAGAACCCGTAGAGATAGCTGGCACCGCTGGACGCTCTTGGTCGTCCATACGCATCACAGCTCCCTTACCAAACTGGCGCTCAATTTGCCCCAGCGCGGCTGCTAACGCGCGTTTTTTGTTCTCATCCATCTTTCTATCCCCTCTGCGTTGTACAGCTTCCTGCCGAAAAGCACTGTATGTATGAACAGTATTATCTAACAAACTAACGCCGATGCCTACCCATCCAATGGGCTTTTTCCTGTGACGAGCATCACTAATCCGCGCAAAGCACAGACTACCGTTTGCTGCCGGACGGCGGCTCGATCACCTAAGAAATGATAGCAGTGGCTATATATAAGCTCGTTTGAAGCGTCGTACCACGCAACCCAAACGGTGCCGACTGGCTTTGCGACACTGCCACCCTCAGGCCCAGCAATGCCGCTCACAGCCACGCCAAATCGGGCACTGCCTTTGTCGCAGGCAGCGCGCACCATCGCTTCAACGACAGATTGACTCACGGCACCATCTTGTTCTATTAAATTAGAAGGCACATTTAATAATTTATTTTTTTGTGCATTTGAATACGTTATAAAACCCACGTCGAACCATTGTGAACTACCGGGAACATGGGTAATTGCTTCAGCAATTCCACCTCCAGTACAAGATTCTGCCGTTGTGACAGTAGCATTCGTGGCACGCAACACATCACCCAAGGCAATAGCTAACTCTGTGAGAGACATTGTGTTTTTCCAATGAAAGATTCAATCTATAAATAGCAGCCCACACGATATACTAGGCATCAATAAATACTTGCGATAGGCATTTGAACAACATGCAAAACGAAATGGTTACAAAAACTGCACCTATCAACGGGTTAGAAAACCATACGCCTATGATGCAGCAATACCTCAAACTTAAACAACAGCATCCAGAACAGTTGTTGCTGTATCGTATGGGCGATTTTTATGAATTGTTTTATGCCGACGCACAAAAGGCAGCGCATTTATTAGATATCACTCTAACCTCTCGTGGACAATCAGCGGGTCAAGCCATTCCTATGGCAGGTATCCCTTTCCATGCGTTAGAAGGCTATTTAGCAAAACTGGTTAAAGCCGGAGAGTCCGTTGCTATTTGTGAACAAGTAGGCGACCCAAATACCAGTAAAGGTCCAGTTGACCGTCAAGTAGTACGAATTATTACGCCGGGCACTATTACAGATGAAGCGTTGCTAGATGAGCGGCGTGATAATTTGCTGGCTTCTTTATGTGGTGATGAGAATTTATTTGGCCTGGCCATATTAGATATTACCAGCGGTCGATTCAGTGTTCAGGAAATAAAACAATGGGAACCGCTATTAGCTGAATTAGAGCGTCTCAATCCAGTTGAAATGCTTATTCCCGATAACTGGCCAGTCAATTTACCCATTTCGAATCGTATAAAAATCAAACGTCGAGCTATTTGGGAATTTGATCATGCAACTGGCTTCAGAGCTTTGTGCCAACAGTTCAACACACTTGATTTAAGTGGCTTCGAATGCCAAAACTTAACTCAAGGCATAGGTGCTGCGGGCGGCTTACTACTTTATGTACAAGAAACTCAACGCACTGCATTACCACATATTCGACGCTTACATCATGAGCGTTTAGATGAAACTGTTATTTTGGATGCTGCCAGTAGGCGTAATTTAGAACTTGATACCAATCTATCCGGCGGGCGTGAAAATACTCTATTAAGTGTTTTAGATCGTTGCATGACTGCAATGGGAAGCCGCTTACTATGCCGATGGATTAATCAGCCTCTGCGTAATCGTTTAACTATTGAATTACGCCAGCAATCAATTGCGTGCCTTTCCAAAGAATATCAATTTGAAAAGCTGCAACCTTTATTAAAAGAAATAGGGGACATAGAGCGCATATTAGCGCGAATAGGCTTAAAAACAGCGCGCCCACGAGACTTGGCGCGCTTAAGCAACGCACTGCAAATATTACCGACATTACAGCATTTAATGCACTCATTAGATGCAAAACGACTGCAATTTTTAGCAGAAAAAATAAAAATCTATCCAAATCTTGCCGAATTACTACAACGCGCCATTATCGAGAATCCACCTGCCGTCATTAGAGAGGGTGGCGTGATTAAGCCCGGCTATGACGCTGAATTAGACGAACTGCTTTTATTGAGTGAAAACGCAGGGCAATACTTAATTGATTTGGAAAATAGAGAACGTCAACGAACTGGCTTACAGGGATTGAAAGTAGGCTACAATCGAGTTCACGGATATTACATCGAGCTGTCTCGCCTACAGGCAGAACAAGCACCCGCTGACTATATTCGACGCCAAACCTTAAAAGGCGCAGAGCGATTTATTACACCTGAATTAAAAGCTTTTGAAGATAAAGCATTATCTGCAAAGAGTCGTGCGCTGGCACGTGAAAAAATGCTTTACGATGAATTGCTTAACCTGCTACTGATTGACTTACCTGATTTACAAGACACAGCCAGCGCATTAGCAGAGCTTGATGTTATATGTAACCTAACCGATCGTGCTATTAACTTAAATTTAAGCTGCCCCTCTTTTACAGAAGAATCTCTCTTAGAAATAAAACAAGGGCGGCATTTAGTTGTAGAGCACGTATCAAGCACTCCTTTTGTTGCAAATGATATAGAGCTGAATAATGATCAGCGTATGCTTATCGTTACCGGCCCTAACATGGGGGGTAAATCGACCTATATGCGCCAAACTGCGCTTATAGTCTTAATGGCACATATTGGGAGCTACATTCCGGCACAGTCTTGTCAGTTGTCATTAATTGATCGTATTTTCACTAGAATTGGCTCCAGTGATGATTTAGCCGGTGGTCGCTCCACTTTTATGGTAGAAATGAGCGAAACAGCTAATATCTTGCATAATGCCAGCGCATATAGTCTAGTTTTAATGGATGAAGTGGGACGCGGTACAAGTACATTTGACGGCCTTTCATTAGCTTGGGCAGCTGCCGAGCATTTAGCAAAAACAAAAGCCTTTACACTTTTTGCCACGCATTATTTTGAACTAACCACATTACCCGAAATAGAATCGACGATAACTAACGTACACTTGAGCGCAACAGAACATCACGGTCGAATTATATTTTTACATCACGTATTAGCAGGCGCAGCTAGTAAAAGTTATGGTTTAGCGGTGGCGCAACTTGCTGGCGTCCCCGAGAGTGTTATTTACCGTGCCTATGAACATTTAAATCGGTTAGAATCGCAAAGCAAAGAACCTGCTCTTCAAAAACAAAATAAAACTACTACCAAGCAACCCATTCAATCAGATTTATTCAGTAAAAGCACTCATCCGATGCTAGATGAATTAGCTCAACTTAATCCTGATAGTTTGACACCACGTCAAGCACTAGAGCTGATCTATACTTGGAAAATGCAGGTATAACCATACTAGGTATAAACTGCTAAAATCCACCACGGCCCCATGCCACCGAGAGGAATAAAAAGATGACTTTCGTTGTAACCGACAACTGTATTAAGTGCAAATACACCGATTGCGTTGAAGTTTGTCCTGTTGACTGCTTTTACGAAGGACCGAATTTTCTCGTAATTCATCCAGACGAATGTATTGATTGCGCGTTGTGTGAACCGGAATGCCCTGCTCAGGCTATTTTTTCTGAAGACGAGGTTCCAGAGGATCAGCAAGATTTTATTGAAATTAATCGTGAACTAGCAGAAAGCTGGGCAAACATTACAGAAAGAAAAAATGCCCTACCCGATGCTGAAGAATGGGACGGCAAAAAAGGCAAAATCAAATACTTAGAGCGTTAATTTTCAATACGTTACAGCTCATTTTATATGACGCTTGAAAATTTGATCGAACTCAAAAGTTCAGATTAAATTTTTAGGCGTCATTTTAAAAAACTCTTGCAAAACAAAACCCCCCACCGCAAAAGCGGAGGGGGGTTTGTATTAGGAGCTTGAC
>CAZBNX010000056.1:1818-8788 GCA_964493255.1 uncultured Pseudomonas sp. | reverse complement strand
TGGCACACGATTTATTAGCCGACCTCGACAAAGAAACCACCGATTGGGTGCCCAACTACGACGGTTCGGAGCAAATTCCCGCCGTATTGCCAACGCGCGTGCCTAATTTGCTGGTAAACGGTTCGAGCGGTATTGCGGTCGGCATGGCCACCAACATTCCGCCGCACAACCTCACCGAGGTGATAGACGGCTGTTTGGCGCTGATTGAAAACCCAGAGCTGTCCGTTGACGATTTGATGCACTACATCCCCGGCCCAGATTTTCCTACCGGCGGCATCATTAACGGGCGTGCAGGCATCATCGAAGCTTATCGGACGGGTCGTGGTCGCATTTATGTGCGCGCTAAAGTCGACATCGAAGACATCGACAAAGTGGGTGGCCGTCAGCAATTAGTGGTCACTGAATTACCGTATCAGCTCAACAAAGCGCGCTTGATTGAAAAAATCGCCGAGCTGGTTAAAGAGAAAAAACTCGAAGGAATCAGCGAGTTACGCGACGAATCCGACAAGGACGGTATGCGGGTTGTGATTGAACTACGACGCGGCGAAGTGCCCGAAGTGGTACTGAACAACCTGTACACGCAAACGCAAATGCAAAGTGTGTTTGGCATTAACGCGGTGGCATTGGTCGATGGGCAACCACGCACGATAAATCTGCGCGACATGCTGGATGTGTTCATTCGTCACCGCCGTGAAGTTGTCACCCGCCGCACGCTGTTTGAACTGCGTAAAGCGCGTGAGCGCGGCCACATTTTGGAAGGCCAAGCGGTTGCCCTTTCCAACATTGATGCCGTTATTGCGCTGATTAAAGAATCCCCCTCACCGCAGGAAGCGCGTGAGCGTTTGCTCACGACCGGCTGGGCATCCAGTACCGTGCAAACCATGTTGGAACGCGCCGGTGCAGACGCCTGTCGTCCGGCGGATTTGGACGCACACTATGGCGCGCGCGATGCGCTGTATTTCTTATCGCCCGAGCAAGCGCAAGCCATTTTGGAACTGCGGTTGCACCGTTTAACGGGTTTGGAACAAGACAAGCTGCTGGACGAATACCGCGCCATTCTCGACCAAATCAGCGAACTTCTGCACATTTTGGCCAATCCTGAACGCTTGATGGAAGTCATCCGCGAAGAGTTGGAAAAAGTCCGCGCCGAATTTGGTGACGCGCGTCGTACCGAAATTCGCGCCAGCCAAGAAGATTTAACCATCGCCGACCTCATCCCCGAAGAAGAGCGCGTGGTAACGATTTCACACGGCGGTTACGCCAAATCACAGCCGCTCGATACCTACCAAGCGCAACGACGCGGCGGACGCGGCAAATCCGCGACTGGCGTCAAAGATGAGGACTATATTGAGCACCTCATCGTGGCCAGCAGCCATGCCACGCTGTTGCTGTTCTCCAGCAAAGGTAAGGTGTACTGGCTGCGCACGTTCGACATCCCCGAAGCCTCGCGCACCGCACGCGGTCGCCCATTGGTCAACTTGCTGCCATTGGGTGAAGGTGAGCGCATCACCGCCGTGTTACAGGCTGATTTAGAAGCGTTGCAACGTCTTGGCAACGAAGACGATTTAGAGACAGAAGCAACCCTAATCGACAACGAAGCCAGCGAAATCGACACCAATAACGAAGAAATCGACGGCGAAACACCGGAATTAGTGGCCGAAGCCACGGGCGCATACATCTTCATGGCCACCGCCTTTGGCACCGTGAAAAAAGTGCCTTTAGTGCAATTCAGCCGCCCACGCAAAGCCGGTTTAATTGCGCTGGATTTGGTTGAAGGTGACACCCTGATTGCGGCCGCTATCACCGATGGCGCGAAAGAAGTCATGTTGTTCTCCAGCGCCGGTAAAGTGATTCGCTTCGCTGAAACAGCCGTCCGCATCATGGGACGTGCGGCGCGTGGCGTGCGTGGTATGCGCTTGGCCGCCGGGCAAACCCTGATTTCCATGCTGATTCCAGAGCGCAACGCACAAATTCTGACCGCTTCCGAGCGCGGTTTTGGCAAACGCACCCCGTTAAGCAAATTCCCACGACGCGGACGCGGTGGCCAAGGCGTGATTGCGATGGTCACTAATGAGCGTAATGGCGCGCTGGTTGGGGCCATTCAAGTGCAAGACGGTGAAGAAATCATGCTGATTTCTGACCAAGGTACCTTGGTGCGTACCCGCGTGAGCGAAGTTTCGGCGCTGGGTCGTAACACGCAAGGCGTCACGCTCATCAAGCTGGCCACCGATGAAACGCTGGTCGGTTTGGAGCGCGTACAAGAGCCTTCCGCTGACGGCATTGAGTCCGTCGAAGAGTAAAAAATGATAGCGCCGTGGCTCATCCACGGCCCTTTAAGCCTTGAGAGAAACAGACGTGAGCAAGCGAGCCTATAACTTTTGCGCCGGTCCGGCTGCACTTCCTACCGCCGTACTCGAACGCGCCCAAGCTGAATTGTTGGATTGGCAAGGCAAAGGCCTGTCCGTCATGGAAATGAGCCACCGCAGTGACGAATATGTCGCGATTGCGGAAAAAGCTGAACAAGACCTGCGCGACCTGCTCAACGTGCCGTCTAATTACAAGGTGTTGTTTTTGCAAGGCGGTGCCAGCCAACAGTTTGCGTCGATTCCGCTTAATTTGCTGCCAGAAAGCGGCGTAGCGGATTACATCGAAACCGGCATTTGGTCAAAAAAAGCGATTGAAGAAGCGCGTCGTTTTGGTGCTATCAACGTCGCAGCCAGCGCCAAGCCGTACGATTATTTTGCGCTGCCCGGTCAAAATGAGTGGAAGCTGTCGAAAAATGCGGCTTACGTCCACTATTGCAGCAACGAAACCATCGGCGGTTTGCAGTTTGATTGGGTGCCCGAAACCGGCGATACCCCGCTGGTCGTGGATATGTCTTCTGACATTCTTTCTCGCCCCATCGACGTTTCTCAGTTCGGTCTGATTTACGCAGGCGCACAAAAGAACATCGGCCCTTCCGGTTTGGTTGTGGTGATTGTGCGCGACGATTTGCTCGGCAAAGCACGCGCCGCCTGCCCCACCATGCTCGACTACAAGGTCGCGGCTGATAACGGCTCCATGTACAACACGCCCGCCACCTTCTCTTGGTATTTGTCCGGTTTGGTGTTCGAGTGGATTAAAACCCAAGGCGGCGTCGAAGAAATGGAACGCCGCAACCGCGCCAAACAAGCATTGCTCTACGGCGCGATTGATAGCAGCGATTTCTACAGCAACCCCGTTGCCCACAATGCCCGCTCGTGGATGAACGTGCCGTTCCGTTTAGCCGACGAAAAACTGGATAAAGCCTTCTTAATCGGTGCCGAAGCACGCGGTCTGCTGAACCTCAAAGGCCACCGTTCGGTGGGCGGTATGCGCGCGTCTATTTACAACGCCGTTGAAATGGACGCCGTGCAAGCCTTGGTCGCATATATGGCTGAATTCGAGAAGGAGCACGGCTAATGTCGTCCGAGAAGGAGCAGTTGCTGGCGTTACGCACCCGCATCGACAGCCTCGACGAGCAGATTCTCGAACTCATCAGCGCCCGCGCGCGCTGTGCTGAGGAGGTTGCCCGCGTCAAGCTGGCGCACCTCCCTGCCGGGGAAAAGCCGGTGTTTTATCGCCCTGAGCGTGAAGCGTGGGTGCTCAAACACATCATGGAATTGAATCAAGGCCCGCTGGATGATGAAGAAGTCGCGCGTCTTTTCCGTGAAATCATGTCGTCGTGCTTGGCGTTAGAACACCCGCTGAAAGTGGCGTATCTCGGCCCAGAAGGCACCTTCACCCAAGCGGCGGCCATGAAGCATTTTGGCCACGCCGTTATCAGCCAGCCGATGGCCGCTATTGATGAAGTGTTCCGCGAAGTGGCTGCCGGTGCGGTTAATTTCGGCGTGGTGCCGGTGGAAAATTCCACAGAAGGCGCGGTAAACCACACGCTCGACAGCTTCCTCGAACATGATTTGCAGATTTGCGGTGAAGTGGAGCTGCGGATTCACCATCATTTATTGGTCGGTGAAACCACGCAAACCACTAAAATTTCACGCATTTATTCACACGCACAATCGTTGGCACAGTGCCGCAAATGGCTGGATGCACACTATCCCAACGTGGAGCGCGTCGCGGTTTCCAGCAATGCCGATGCCGCCAAACGGGTGAAAAGTGAGTGGAATAGTGCCGCGATTGCCGGTGATATGGCCGCGAAGTTGTACGGTTTGGAAAAGCTGGCGGAGAAAATCGAAGACCGCCCCGACAACGCCACGCGCTTTCTGATTATCGGCAATCAATCGGTTCCAGCGACGGGTGAAGATAAAACGTCCATCATCGTTTCTATGAGCAACAAGCCGGGGGCGCTGCATGATTTGCTGGCACCGTTCCAGCAAAATGGCATCGACTTGACGCGCATCGAAACCCGCCCTTCACGCAGCGGCAAATGGACTTATGTTTTCTTCATTGATTTCATGGGCCACCAAGATGACCCGCTCATCAAAGGCGTGTTAGATAAGCTCGCGCTGGATGCTGTGGCGCTCAAAGTGCTGGGTTCTTATCCCAAGGCCGTACTCTAAAAACTAGCTGCGCCGACGGCGGGTCGCCATACCCCACGTCGGCGACCCTTGCCGGAGGCAACCCCATGAGCTGTGATTTTCTCGCGCTGGCTGTGCCGGGTGTACAAAAACTTTCCCCCTACGTTCCCGGCAAGCCGGTTGACGAGCTGGCACGCGAGCTAAACCTCGACCCTGCCGGTATCGTCAAGCTGGCCAGCAACGAAAACCCGTTAGGCCCAAGCCCACGCGCGCTAGACGCAGCCCGTGCCGAACTGGCTGAACTTACCCGTTATCCCGATGGCAGCGGCTACCGTCTCAAAGCGGCACTGGCTGCGCGCTGCGGCGTGGATGCCGCGCATATCACGCTGGGCAATGGCTCCAACGATATTTTGGATTTGGTCGCACGCGCGTGGTTAGCACCGGGGCGCAATGCCGTATTCAGTCAATATGCGTTCGCGGTGTATCCGATTGCGACGCAAGCGGTGGGCGCAGAAAGCCGCGTCGTGCCCGCGCAGGCGTATGGCCACGATTTAGAAGCCATGCTCGCCGCGATTGATGAAAATACCCGCGTGGTCTTCATCGCTAACCCCAACAATCCAACCGGCACATGGTTTGGCCCCGACGCGTTGGAGCGTTTTTTAGCCGCCGTGCCCGCTCAGGTGCTGGTCGTTTTAGATGAAGCCTATATCGAATATGCCGAAGGCGATGAATTGCCTGATGGCCTGAAATACCTGAATCGTTACCCGAATTTGCTGGTATCACGCACCTTTTCTAAGGCTTACGGTTTAGCCGCGCTGCGCGTGGGTTACGCCCTTTCTAGCCCCGCGATTGCCGATGCACTCAACCGCGTGCGCCAGCCGTTCAACGTGAACAGCGTGGCGCTGGCCGCCGCCGAAGCCGCGTTAAATGATGCGGATTATTTGGCTGAAAGCCGTCGTCTCAACGATGCGGGCATGGCGCAATTAGAAGCCGGTTTGCGCGCGCTCGGCGTGAGCTGGATTCCCAGCAAAGGCAACTTCATCGCCGTTGATTTTGCTACGGATGCCGCGCCAATTAACGCGGCACTGCTGCGCGAAGGCGTCATCGTGCGCCCGATTGCCGGTTACGGAATGCCAACCTTTTTACGCATTTCCATCGGTCTGCCGGAAGAAAACCAACGCTGCCTTGAGGCGTTACGCAAGGTGCTGAATCGTGGCTAAGGCGCACGCACACACACCGTTAGCCGGTCGGTTAGTGGTGGTTGGCCTTGGCTTGATTGGCGGCTCTTTTGCGAAAGGCGTGCGACAGCGGCGCTTGTGCCGCGAAGTGATTGGCGTGGATTTAGATGCCGAATCACGCCGCCTCGCCGTGCAATTAGGCGTCGTTGACCGCTGCGAAGCGGATTTAGCCACCGCCTGCGAAGGCGCTGACGTCATCATGCTGGCCGTGCCTATCTTGGCAATGGAAAAAGTGTTGGCGCAGTTAGCGCGCCTCGACCTTGGCCACGCCGTTTTAACCGACGCGGGCAGCGCCAAAGGCAATATCGTGCGCGCGGCGCGTCAGGTATTGGGCGCGCATTTAACGCATTTTGTACCCGGCCATCCAATTGCTGGCTCTGAGCAAAGCGGTGTTGAAGCCGCTAACGGGGATTTGTACCGCCGTCATAAAGTCATCCTCACGCCGCTGGCAGAAACCCACGCGCACGCACTCGCCTTGGTTGATGGCTTATGGCGTGGGCTGGGCGCTGATGTCGAGCATATGGCCGTTGAGCATCACGATGAAGTGCTGGCCGCCACCAGCCATTTGCCGCATTTGCTGGCTTTTGGGTTGGTCGATTCACTCGCGCATCAAAGTGAAAATTTAGATATTTTCCGTTATGCCGCCGGTGGGTTTCGTGATTTTACGCGCATCGCAGGCAGCGACCCAGTGATGTGGCACGACATCTTTATCGCCAATCGTGATGCCGTGCTGCGTATCCTTGACCGCTTCCAAACCGATTTGAATCAACTACGCAGTGCCGTCGAACAGAGCGATGGCCATCACATGCTGGGCGTTTTTACCCGCGCGCGGGTCGCCCGTGAACACTTCAGTAACATTTTGGCCCAGCGGGCCTATGTGGACGCTATGCACTCCAACGACTTGATTTTCTTGGCACAACCCGGCGGCAGTCTCAGTGGACGTTTGCGCGTTCCCGGCGATAAATCCATTTCTCACCGCTCCATCATGCTCGGCTCGCTGGCCAACGGCGTGACTGAAGTCGAAGGCTTCTTAGAAGGTGAAGATGCGCTGGCAACCATTCAGGCGTTCCGTGATATGGGCGTGGTCATTGAAGGCCCGCATCATGGCCGCGTCACGGTGCACGGCGTGGGTTTGCACGGTTTGAAAGCACCCGCTGGCCCGCTGTACATGGGTAACTCGGGCACGTCTATGCGTTTGCTGTCGGGTTTACTGGCCGCGCAACCGTTCGACAC
>CAZBNX010000056.1:0-1718 GCA_964493255.1 uncultured Pseudomonas sp. | reverse complement strand
CACGGCGACCACCGTATCGCAATGTCGTTTAGCATCGCCTCGCTGCGTGCGACGGCTCCAATTCGTATTCACGACTGCGCCAACGTCGCCACGTCGTTCCCCAATTTCTTAGCATTATGCGAACAAGCGGGCGTGCGCGTCGCCAAGGAGCCCGTGTGATGGCTATCGTGATTACCGTTGACGGCCCCAGCGGTTCCGGCAAAGGCACGGTGTGCAGTTTGCTGGCACGGCGCTTGGGCTGGCACTTGCTGGACTCGGGCGCACTGTATCGCCTCACAGCATTAGCAGCGACACGCCGCAACATCGCGTTAACCGATGAAACGGCCTTGGCTGAACTCGCCAGCCGCTTGGATGTGCGCTTCATTGCGGCACAAGAAGGCATGCACGGGCAGAAAATTTTGCTCGACGGTGAGGAAGTCGGTGATGAATTACGAACCGAGCAGGCGGGCTCTGGGGCGTCACAAGTGGCGGCGTTGCCAGCGGTGCGTGCGGCGCTGTTACAGCGTCAGCGCGACTTCCAACAGGCCCCCGGCCTGATTGCTGATGGGCGCGATATGGGCACTGTGGTGTTTCCTGAAGCCAGTTTGAAAGTTTTTCTTACCGCAAGCGCCGAAGAACGTGCCCGCCGACGCTACCTCCAGTTGAAGGACAAGGTGGCTGGTGCTAACCTTTCCGGCTTATTAGAGGATATTCGTGAGCGCGACCTTCGCGACACGCAACGCGCGGTAGCGCCGTTGAAACCTGCGTCCGACGCCATCCTATTGGACTCCACCGAGCTTTCTATTGAGCGCGTGTTAGAGCACATTATGGAAGAAGTCGCCATACGCGGCCTCGCTTAAAAAACACAACGCTTCGGGGCGACAAAAACCAGTTCTACTTTTCGCCCCACTTCAAGCAAACAACCCGCCCAGACTGGTGGCGCGGATCGGGTGCTTCGTTGCACCTTTGACCAACAGGTATGAACATGAGCGAAAGCTTCGCAGAACTTTTTGAAGAAAGCCTGAAATCCCTTGACATGCAACCGGGCTCCATCATCCCGGGCATCGTGGTTGACATCGACGGTGATTGGGTCACTGTCCATGCTGGCCTGAAATCCGAGGGCGTCATCCCGGTCGAGCAGTTCCTGAACGAACAGGGCGAGCTGACCATCAAAGTGGGTGACGAAGTTCACGTTGCCCTCGACGCGGTAGAAGACGGCTTCGGCGAAACCAAGCTGTCTCGTGAAAAAGCCAAGCGTGCTGAGTCTTGGATCGTTCTGGAAGCTGCATTCGCTGCTGAAGAAGTGGTCAAAGGTCTCATCAACGGTAAAGTTAAAGGTGGCTTCACCGTTGACATCAACGGCATCCGCGCTTTCCTGCCAGGTTCTTTGGTAGACGTCCGCCCAGTGCGCGACACTGCCCACCTCGAAGGCAAAGAGCTGGAATTCAAAGTCATCAAGCTCGACCAGAAGCGCAACAACGTTGTTGTTTCTCGCCGTAGCGTACTGGAAGCTGAGAACAGTGCAGAGCGCGAAGCCCTGCTCGAATCTCTGCAAGAAGGTCAAGAAGTTAAAGGCGTGGTCAAAAACCTCACCGATTACGGTGCGTTCGTTGACCTCGGCGGCGTTGATGGCCTGCTGCACATCACCGACATGGCGTGGAAGCGCGTCAAGCATCCGTCGGAAATCGTTACCGTTGGCGACGAAATCAATGTCAAGGTGCTCAAGTTCGACCGCGAGC
>CAZBNX010000055.1:0-8837 GCA_964493255.1 uncultured Pseudomonas sp. | reverse complement strand
GCCGCAACTAACAACATTCGAATCAAACGCATAGAATTTATCTCGTTTTAATCTCGTAAAGGGGCGGGCGCGATAACATCGCGTGAGCCGTTGCTGCTGGCAGGCGTGACCACACCCGCTATTTCCATTGCTTCAATCAGGCGCGCGGCTCGGTTATAGCCAATGCGTAACTTACGCTGCACCGCCGAAATCGACGCGCGTCGCCCCTCCACCACAAAGCGCACCGCTTCATCATAAAGCGGGTCTTCTTCGCTGCCTTCGCCGCTTTCGCCGCGCGCTTCGGTAGCCGCTTGCTCATCAAAACCGCGCACAATTTCTTCAATATAATCAGGGGCGCCGCGCTGCTTCCACGCTTCCACCACACGATGCACCTCGTCATCAGAGACAAACGCACCATGTACGCGCGTCGGGACGCCCACGCCCGGCGGTAAATACAGCATATCGCCGTGGCCTAACAGTTGCTCCGCGCCGCCTTGGTCCAGAATGGTGCGCGAATCAATTTTGCTCGACACTTGGAAGGCGATGCGCGTGGGAATATTGGCCTTAATTAAGCCAGTAATGACATCCACCGAAGGCCGTTGCGTGGCCAAAATCAGGTGAATCCCCGCTGCACGCGCTTTCTGGGCGATGCGTGCAATCAGGTCTTCGACCTTTTTACCGACGATCATCATCATGTCGGCAAATTCATCAACTACGACGACAATGGTCGGCAACGGCTGCAAATGGGGCGGCATCTCGTCGGGCGTTTCGCGGCGGAATAATGGGTCTGTGAGCGGCGTTCCCGCTTCTTCCGCATCGCGCACTTTGCGGTTAAAGCTGGCCAAATTACGCACACCCATTTTTGACATGAGCTGATAACGGCGGTCCATTTCCGCCACGCTCCAGCGCAGTGCGTTCGCCGCTTCCTTCATATCGGTGACAACAGGGCACAATAAATGAGGAATGCCTTCATAAATCGACAATTCCAACATTTTGGGGTCAATCATGATGAGCCGGACTTCTTCCGGGGTCGATTTGAACAAAATCGACAACAGCATCGCGTTGACGCCCACCGATTTACCTGAACCCGTCGTACCCGCCACCAGCAGATGCGGCATTTTGCCCAAATCCGCAATCACCGGCTGACCACTGATGTCGTGCCCCAGCGCCAAGGTCACGGGGGATTCCGCCTCGGCAAACGCGGCGCTACTCAGCACCTCAGACAAGCGCACGATTTGCCGCGAATCGTTCGGCAACTCAATGCCAACGGTTGTTTTTCCGCGAATAACCTCAACCACACGCACGCTAATGACCGCCATAGAACGCGCTAAGTCTTTGGCCAGATTGGTAATTCGACTCACTTTAATGCCGGGCGCTAACTGAATCTCAAAGCGCGTAATGACCGGGCCGGGATACGCATCCACCACCTGCACATCGACGCCAAATTCTTTCAGCCGCGTTTCCAGCAAGCGCGACATGCTCTCCAAAACTTCCGCCGAAAATCCTTCCGTCGGGGCTTCTTCAGGTTCATCCAACAAATTTAACGACGGCAACGGCTCAAGCGCCCCCGACGCGCTCGGCCACACAAACGCGGGCGCTACCACTGGCGCGGCCACCGCCACAGAAACGGGTGGCACGACGGGCGGCGTTGGCGTTGGCGTTGGCGTTGGCGTTGGCGTTGGCGTTGGCGTTGGCGTTGGCGCAGTAACGATAGAGGGATAAACCGGAATTTCTAAATCTAAATCATCTAATTGCGAAAATTCAGGGTCGAGCGCGGGGGCTTTTTTAAGGGTGGGGGTTTCTACAACAACAGGAGGTAATACCCCTTCCGATGGCGTAGCAAGAACAGTTGTTGTTTCTACAGCAAGCGGAGTTATTTCTTCTTCTATTTGTGTTTCTGTACGAGGTGCCCATGTAAATAAAGGTACGGGTGACTCTTTAATAGCGGGTTCTGCGGCGGCAACGACCGGCGTAACGGGTATATTAGATTTCGCCATTGGCATGGCATCAGGTTCAATAAAAGGCGGCTTTATAGGTGTATCTTCTTTAGGGTTTTCTGCCTGTTTAATTGTCGGCGCAGGCGCTTTTTCTACAGTGGGCACAGGTGGTTTTATTAAATCAAGCGGAGCAGAAGGCTCATGCGATTTATGTATTTGTGGCGTGTGCATATCCGCAAAATCATGTTCACTGAATAACGTATCTTCTGCCGCTAACCTGTCAGGCATGGGCGCTGTATCGCGTGCATTCACCGTTGGCTCAATCCGTTCCTGACGAGATTTTACCTTACTATTCAAAGAAGAAGGCGGAACAACGGGCATTTCTGACGCGACATCAGTATCCACTGCACTCATCGTTTCATCGGCCATTTCAGTGACTTTTGGCGCGGATGAAGCTGTTTTTTTCACCGACTGACGTGTACGCACACGCCGCCGCTTACGCGCCAAAATGATGCGCTCCGCATGACCGGAAAATCGCTGCTGAAACCAGCTTTGTATTAACTCAACAAAATCAAAAATAATTCTGCCGATAAGCTCCATCAATCCAAACCACGACAAATCTGCAAACAACGTAATACCAACAATTACGCCCATTAATAACGAAGCGGTTGCCGTTGCAACATCAAAATAACGAATAACAAGCTCAGATAATACCTGACCAACCACACCGCCTGCGGATAACGGCGGATTAAGCTCAAACGTCTCAAACTGTACTGAAACTAATACAGTGATTGAAATAATTACAAGCAACGCACCTAAAATACGCTTACTAAAACGCCCTACACTGCCACGAAATACATAGGGTCGTTCCATCAGAATATGCAATGCCTTTAAGCCCAATAAAGCCGGAAAAGTATAGGCTGCATAACCAAATAATAAGAATCCGGCACTGGCTATCCACGCGCCGATAAAACCACCCCAGTTATGTACGGTATTGGTTGCCAGCGACATATCTATACCCGGGTCGCGTGGGGAGTAGCTCCACAAAATGCCATACAACAACCCGGCACCCAGTAAAAAAATCAACGCCACCAAGACGATTAAAATCTCTTGCAAAGAGACATAACGCATTGAATCAGAAGAAAATACGTCGGCCTCCGCAGGTTCAGCATATAAGGAAAAATCAGCAGTAGACGGCGGGCGGGGAACTGTTCGCATAACAGAAAGGAGATACGTCCTAAAAACATCAAGTCATCAAAATCCAGCGCTGGTTTACATACAGTTCCAGAGGCTGGTATTCAGTTTTGTAGCGCATCTTCCGGCAGTCTCGAATCCAATACCCCAAATACAGGGCGGGCAACTGACGCCGTTGCGCTTCTGCAATCTGCCAAAGAATGGCGAAACGCCCCATGCTACGAGAGGCTTCGTGAGGGTCAAAAAAGGTATATACCGCCGAAATGCCATTCGGCAGGATGTCCATGACGGCTACGGCAATCAAACGACCCTGTACGCGAAACTCTGCAAAATAAGAAAAATCTGTCCGCACCAGAAGGAAATCTCGGAATTGTTCGGGACTGGGCGGGAACATATCGCCATCGGCGTGGCGCGCTTCAATGTAACGCGCATACAAAGCATATATTTCATCACTGAAGTAAGGCGCAACGCATTGCACTGCAAGGTCTTGATTACGCTGCAAAACACGGCGCTGCTGCCGGTTAGGCACAAAGTCCGCGCACAAAACACGCGCCGGAATACAGGCTTGGCACGCGCGGCAATGCGGGCGATAAACACTTTGACCGCTGCGCCGAAAACCAATTTCCGATAACGGCGCATACACCTCAGCGCGCAGCGGCTCGCGCGGGTCTAAAAACAAGGTGGTGGCGTGTTGTTCTTCTAAATAGCTACAGGGATGCGCGGGCGTACTGAAAAACTGCAAGCGCTTCAAATCAACACTCATGCCCTTCCCCTGCGCCAGCCGTCCACGGCGTTTCTCCGCTGATACCTTGATAGCGCTGCAAATAGTCCGCAAATTCAAGGCGCGGAATGGGGCGCGCACCAAAGCGGGCGAGATGGTCGGTGTACATTTGGCAATCAATTAAGACAAAACCACAGGCATTGAGCCGCTCCACCAGCGTTACAAACGCTACTTTGGATGCCTCCGCACAGCGGCTAAACATCGACTCACCAAAGAATAAACGCCCCAAAACCACGCCATACAAGCCGCCTACCAGTTCACCGTCGCGCCACACTTCAACAGAATGCGCGACGCCCATGCGATGCAACTGCTGATAAGCCGCCTGCATATCGGCGGTTATCCATGTGCTGTTGGCGTAAGTACGCGGTGCGGCGCAGGCCTGAATAACACGCTCAAAACACGCATCAAAGGTAACGCTAAACGCTTGACGGCGAAGCGTTTTTTTTAAACTACGCGCCACATGCAACTCGTTAGGAAACAACACCATGCGCGGATTCGGCGACCACCACAAAATGGGCTGCCCCTCACTGAACCACGGAAAGCAGCCGTGTTGATAGGCCGCCAACAAGCGCGCTGCCGATAAATCGCCGCCAATAGCCAATAAGCCCTCCGGCGCGCGTAAAGCCTGCGCCAGCGGAGGAAATTCAAGTGACGCTGCTGATAACCAAAAGCTCATGATTGCTATGGGCGAGCTACCGCACTCGCCCTACCTCTTCATTAATGGTCGAGGTAACGCTCGGCATCCAGCGCAGCCATGCAGCCCGCGCCCGCCGAGGTAATCGCTTGGCGATACACGCTGTCGGCGACGTCACCGGCAGCAAACACGCCTTCGATACTGGTCGCGGTGGCATTGCCTTCACCTGCACCGGCACCGCGCACCGTGAGATAGCCATCACGCATGGCTAACTGGCCGGTAAACAAATCGGTATTGGGCTTGTGGCCAATCGCGACAAAAACGCCCGTCAGCGCCAGCTCTTGCGCTTCGCCCGACTCCACATGACGAATACGCACGCCGGTGACACCGCTGGCATCGCCCAGCACTTCATCCAGTGCGTGATTCCAATGCAAACGAATGTTGCCGTTTTCAACTTTCTCAAACAGCTTGTCTTGGAGGATTTTTTCAGAGCGCAGCTTGTCACGACGATGAATGAGGTGAACTTCTTTGGCGATGTTCGACAAATACAGCGCCTCTTCAACAGCGGTATTACCGCCGCCAATCACGCACACCACTTGGTTACGGTAAAAGAAACCATCGCACGTCGCGCAGGCGGACACACCGCGCCCCATAAACGCTTCTTCAGACGGCAGCCCCAAATACTGGGCAGAAGCGCCGGTGGCAATAATCAGCGCATCGCAGGTGTAAACGCCGCTGTCACCGCGCAACACAAACGGACGCTGACCTAACTCGGCGGTATGGATGTGGTCATACACAATCTGCGTAGCGAAACGCTCGGCGTGCTTTTGCATACGCTCCATCAGCGCCGGGCCGGTCAACCCTTCAACATCGCCCGGCCAGTTGTCCACTTCAGTGGTGGTGGTTAATTGACCACCTGCCTGCAAGCCTGTCACCAATGTTGGGTGTAAGTTGGCGCGCGCGGCATACACCGCCGCCGTGTACCCAGCAGGCCCAGAACCCAGAATCAACAGACGCGAGTGTTTGGTTTCCATGTGGCGTTTACCTTCAATAAAGGGGGCATTCTCGTAACGGATGCCTGAAAAAATCAGGGCGCTCATGCTACACCGGCGGCTCCCCCCGTGAAACTACGCCCTGTCTGTGTAACCATGACGGCCATGTGATACTCGCTCCCATTTATCGGACAAGGAAGATTCATCATGGCCAAAATTCTCATCGTTGATGACCACGAAATTGTGCGTAATGGCATTCGCATTATGTTGGCGAACCCCGACGACATCGTTATCGTGGGGGAAGCCAGTTCAGGCGAAGAAGCCCTCGAAAAAGTGCAACAACTCGCGCCTGATGTTGTATTGATGGACGTGTTTATGTCGGGTTTGAGCGGCATTGAAACCACGCGCCTCATCACGCAGCAATATCCAAATGTGCGTGTTATTGCACTCACGGCCCATGAAGATGATGTGACGCCGCAAAAAGTAATTAAAGCCGGAGCCATCGGTTACGTCACCAAACAAATTGATGCTCAAGAGATGGTAAAAGCAATTCGCATGGCGCTGCGCGGCAAGCGTTATTTAGAATCAAACATTTCTGAAAAAATAATTGATACTAATTTAACAGAAAATCCATTCGATGCTCTGTCAAGCCGTGAGAAGCAAATCGCGGTTATGGTCGTACAAGGTTACAACTATCAAGAAATTGCTCAAAAGCTGCATGTTGCTGTAACCACAGTTAATACGCATCGTTATCGCGCTTTTGAAAAATTAGCTGATTACGGCGTAGACAGCGACGTTAAAATGACGCGGCTGGCTATTCGCTATGGATTAGATAAAATCAAACTAGAAGATATTTAATGAGTGCTTTCGACAGCGCCGCTTTCTTAGCAACGTGCAGTGTGCTGCCGGGTGTTTATCGCTTTTATAACGAAGCCGAAAAATTACTCTACGTTGGCAAAGCGGCTAACTTAAAAAAACGCTTGGCTAGTTATTTCCGTGCTCAGGGTTTAAGTAGTAAAACAACGGCGCTCGTTAGCCATATCGCACGCATTGAAATAACCGTAACCGCCAACGAAACCGACGCGCTGTTGCTAGAGCATAATTTAATTAAAGAATGGCGTCCGCCGTACAATGTTTTATTACGCGACGACAAATCATACCCTTATTTATATTTATCCACCGAACAGGCATGGCCTCGATTAAGTGTGCATCGAGGAGCGCGGCGCGGCGCGGGGCGTTATTTTGGCCCGTATCCTAATAGCCAAGCCGTGCGTGAAACATTAGCGATGTTACAAGCCACTTTTAATGTGCGCTCGTGCGAAGACAGTGAATTTAACCACCGCAGTCGTCCTTGTTTGCAATATCAAATTGGCCGCTGTAAAGCGCCCTGCACCGGCTTAGTGAGTGCTGAAATTTACGCCGACGACGTGCGCCGCACCCTGATGTTTCTCGAAGGCAAAAATGACGCCTTGCTTCAAGAATTAGCCAGCCGTATGGAGTTAGCTGCCCAGCATTTGGACTTTGAACACGCCGCCGATTTACGCGACCGCATCGCACGACTGCGGCGCATCCAACAACCGCAAAGCATCGAAGGCGCAGCAGAAAATACCGACGTGTTAGCCCTTGCGCGCCTTGAATCGGACGTGTGTATTCATTTGTTACACGTGCGTGACGGGCGCGTGTTGGGCGGGAAAAATTTCTTTCCCCGGCTCGGCGTTGTCCATGAAGACGCAGAAATTTTGGCCGCATTCGTGGCGCAACATTACCTCAACGCCAACGCTGACCAGTTGCCACAACAGCTTCTGCTGAATTACGCCCATGACGACAATGCCCTTGTGTATGCCGCGCTCAAACAGCGGTTCGGCTGGGCACCACGCCTGCAAACACAGGCCCGCGACCTGCACGCTCGCTGGCAAAACATGGCATTAACCAACGCTCAACAGGCGTTACATACACAGCACGCACATCAGGCCAGCTACCAAAAACGCCTTGTGGCGCTGCAACAACGTTTTGAATTGCACGCACCGCCACAGCGGTTGGAATGTTTCGACATCAGTCACGCCAGCGGTGAGGCCACCGTCGCTTCCTGTGTCGTATTTGGGCAAAACGGTCCGTTGAATAGCGAGTATCGGCGTTTCAACATTGAAAACGTCACGCCCGGCGACGATTTTGCGGCCATGGAACAAGCCCTCACGCGACGTTTTGCCAACACACAAACGCGCCCTGACGTGCTATTCATTGACGGCGGTACAGGACAAACGCGCATCGCCCATGACATCCTGCACCGCCTCAACCTTCAGGACATTTGCTTGATTGGCGTGGCTAAAGGTGCATCCCGTAAACCGGGGTTAGAAGTGCTGCACCTCGACTGTCGTGGAGCGACCCTCACCCTGTCACCGCAAGACCCGGCGCTCCTACTGATTCAGCACATCCGCGATGAAGCGCATCGTTTTGCGATTACCGGGCATCGCCAACGCCGTGATAAGGCACGCCGACGCTCTACGCTGGAAGATATTCCCGGCATCGGCCCTAAACGACGGCGTGAGTTGCTGCGTTACTTTGGCGGCCTTGTGGCCGTTACCCGTGCCAGCATTGACGAAATAGCCAGAGTCCCCGGTATTAGCCGGAAACTCGCCGAACAGATTCACGCGACATTGCACAGTGAGTAAGAACCAACATGCCTCGTTCACCACGCATACCTCTTAACATTCCCAATTTACTGACCGCGTTGCGCGTGGCGTTGATTCCTGTCTTTATCTTATTGTTTTACCTACCATTTACATGGAATCACTGGGCAGCCAGCAGCGTGTTTGCCTTGGCCTGCGCCACGGATTGGCTCGATGGCTACCTCGCGCGACGGTTACAACAAAGCACCCCGTTTGGCGCGTTCCTTGACCCCGTTGCCGATAAACTCATGGTCGCGGTCGCGCTGGTGTTGTTGGTTGAAGAACACGCCAACCTCTGGCTAACGCTACCCGCCGCTATCATCATCGGACGCGAAATCGTGGTTTCCGCACTGCGCGAATGGATGGCTGAGTTGGGCGCACGCGCACAGGTAGCCGTGTCTAATTTAGGCAAGTGGAAAACCAGCGCACAAATGCTGGCGCTCGTTATTTTATTAGCCAATCCCCCACTCTGGACGCCGTGGGTAGCCGCTGGTTTTGCGCTGCTAGTGATTGCCGCCGTGCTGACATTGTGGTCAATGGTGCAGTATTTACGAGCAGCATGGCCCCATTTAGGCGCAAAAAAGGGGTGAAAATTGCACAAAATAGTTGACGATTAGTTTTTTATCGCCATAATGCGCGCACCACAAAGCGGGA
>CAZBNX010000054.1:4862-9381 GCA_964493255.1 uncultured Pseudomonas sp. | reverse complement strand
GCGTCGGGCAAGGCCCGTCCGACGATTACGCTCATTGCGTAGTCGAGGTACGACTGTTTCAGCTCGTCTTCGATGTTGACCGGGAGGATTTCTTTGGCCAGTTCGCCCATGAGAAGCCTGGTTCCTTTGTGCTGGATGAGCCCCGCTCAACGGGTTCGCAGGGCCAAAAAAATGGTCGGTAATCGTATCACAAAGCCATCGACGCGGCAGATACGCTTAGTCGCGCATCAGTTGTTGCATCTGTTCACGCGAAGGACGCACGACAACGCCCCGCTCGGTCACAATCGCATCAATTAATTCCGCCGGTGTGACATCAAAAACAGGGTTTACCGCTTCGACCGCTGCCGCAACGCGCTGGCCGCCGATTTCAAGCAATTCGCGCCCGGTGCGTTCTTCAATCGGAATGGCGTCACCGCTGTCGAGGTGCATATCAATCGTAGAACTTGGCGCGACCACCATAAACCGCACACCGTGATAGCGCGCCGTAACAGCTAATTGATAGGTGCCGATTTTGTTGGCCACATCGCCGTTCGCAGTGATGCGGTCCGCGCCCACGATGACCCATGTGATGCCTTCGGTCTTCATTAAATGCGCGGCGGCAGCATCGGCATTGAGGCGCACGGGAATTTGTTCTCCGGCCAATTCCCATGCCGTTAAACGCGCGCCTTGCAACCACGGACGGGTTTCATCTGCAAAGACGCATTCCACCAAACCGGCTGCATGTGCGGCACGAATAACCCCTAACGCGGTACCAAAACCGCCGGTGGCTAATGCGCCGGTGTTGCAATGCGTGAGTAATTTTTGGGGGCGGTCGGCGTGCTGGCGAATCAGTGCCAACCCTAATTCGGCCATCTTCAAATTGGCTTCGCGGTCGTTGTTGTGAATGGCAACCGCCTCAGCCTCCAGTGTGCTTAATGCGCTTTCATCATCGGTGATTTTCGCCAAACAGGCGCGCATTTGGTCGAGTGCCCAGAACAAATTAACGGCTGTCGGGCGAGATTCTGCCAAAACACGAAAATCGGTTTCCAACGCGCTGCGCCAGTCGCCGCCTTCCGCCAGACGAACCCGCGCCCCCAACACCACGCCATACGCCGCACTAATCCCAATCGCTGGCGCACCGCGAACAACCATCTGTCGAATGGCATCCGCAACGGCGGCGGCGTTGTCGTAGCGATACCAAGTTTCTTCATGCGGCAATAAGCGCTGGTCAAGGAGGTGTAACGCGCCGTCACGCCACGCAATGGCGGTGACTTTCTCCGCCGCTAACAGTTGTTCTCGCATATAAAATCTCTCAAAACGCAAAGAAAAATAGAGTCATTACGGACAATTTTCGGCGCAATGGTCGAATTTTCCTAACCATTTTGGCAATTGGGTACGCATTTGGCGCGCTATCCACAATGAGCCGTCCAAGGATAAATGGTCGTCGTCGCGGTATAACAACAGGCCCTCTTTTCGTCCATAGCAGTGCGTGCCATCGCAGAGCAACGGCACGGGGTCAAATTGCGCGACGTGTGGATAACGCGCCAGTACGCGCGCTAATACAGGGCGAAATTCGGCGGCCCGCTGTTCCATGATGCGCTGGTCTGCCGTGCAATCAGGACGCACCGCCCGCGATACAAAGCGATTCGGCGACCAGCTCAGGCATTCGCGCGCGTTGTACGGCAATTCAGGGACCGCGTGCAAAAACACTATTTTTTTGCCTTGTGCGGATAAGCGATTAAGGCTTGCTTCCAAACCGCGCTGCACAACCTCCGCGCGTGACAGGTTGCGCGTGCCGTGAGGGTCGTCAGTTGTAACCAATGGCTCTTCGGACAGATGCCCTGCGGGGTGTTTTTGTTCGCGGCCGGTGAGGTACAGCATCCAGCGTCCTGCAAGAAAAACGGTGTGAATGTTCGGATTGGCCGCGATGTAATTAATAGCGGCATTCATGAAATGACTACAATCAATGTCGCGCGTTCCTTCTTTCGCACGCACGTCATATAAAGGCCCGCAACCACTGTGAGATAGTTGTAATAAATTAACGCCGATCGCGCCCAGTTCTTGATTTAATCCCCAGTAATAGTGATTTGCATGGCTGTCGCCAATAATAACCGCGTCGGGTTGGCGTGTTTTATCTGTTATTAAACAGTTAAGCGTAATGTCTGCTGTTACAGGCCAACGACAATCAGGCGCTGAACGACGCGCATCACTCCATTGCAATGCCTGTGCTTCATGGGCCGCTTGTTTATTTTGTAAGCGAAAATCTAAACCGTCACGTTTAAAGATGTTAGCGGCGCTCAGGGCTACCAAAACAACAATAACGATGATGCTTATCATGGAACGTCGTCCTGTGCGACGTCGGATGGGTTTTTCAATCAATAAATAGCTCAGGGTTGCTAAAATAAACGCCAATCCCAGTAAAGCTAATAAAGCGCCGGTTGAGATATTTTCTCCTTGCAGAATCCACGCAAACGATAATAATGGCCAATGCCATAAATACAAAGGAAAACTAATTAAGCCAATCGCTACCATCGCCCGCTGCGCTAAAAAATAGCGACTGGTAAGGGATTGCTCACCTGCAATAATTAAGAGCGCCGCACCCAGTACAGGCAATAATGCCCACCCTCCCGGGAAATTCTTTTCTTCATCAATTAAATACAATGCGGCTGCAATCAAGCCAAGCCCGATACATCCGGCAACGTGGCTACCGTTTTTATAAGTAACAAATAACGGCCCGCGATACCGCAACCATCCGGCCAGTGCTGCGCCTACCAGTAATTCCCATGCGCGTGCGGGTAATAAGAAATAACCTGTCACGCTGCCCGGTTGCGTCATAATGAGATTGGCAATAAATGATAAACTCACCAATACCGCTAAAACGATTGGCATGGGCCAGCGTCGTTTGAAAGCCATCAATAAAATAGGCGGCCAAATAATATAAAATTGTTCTTCAACGCCCAAGGACCATAAGTGCAGTAATGGCTTCAGTGCGGCGGCATTATCGAAGTAACCCGCTTCTTGCCAAAAAATGATATTAGATACAAAGCCTAATCCAGCGACTGTATGTTTACTTAAAAGAGCATATTCATTGGGGAGTAATGTAAACCAGCCTATGGCTAATACGAAGATGAGCATCGCTAATAGCGGCGGCAAAATGCGGCGAATGCGGCGCGCGTAGAAATCAATAACGCTGAAACGCCCTTCATCGGCGGATTTCATCAAAATGGATGAAATTAAATAACCAGAAATAACAAAGAAAATATCAACCCCAATAAAGCCACCGGGCAATAACGTGGGGAACGCATGAAAAATGAGCACCGACAACACGGCTACCGCGCGCAAACCATCAATATCTGCGCGGTAAGCTACATGACTATTTGCGTGCATTCGTGAACCATCCACTCATTTGGCTAGATAAAAGGAAGCGCGATTGTAGGCGTGCGGCGTCGCGCTGCCCACTTACAACATGGCTTCAAGCGCGTTTGTCCAGCCGCTACACTCGCGCCCGTCCTTTGTTGGTTGGAAACATAGCCATGCCTCATACCGCCGTTGAACCGCTCGACTTACTGTTATTGCCTGAATGGATTGTCCCGGTAGAACCCGCTGGCGTGGTGCTGCGTGAACATGCGTTGGGCATTCGTAATGGGCAAATTGCGTTGTTAGCACCGCGTCAACAGGCGTTGGCGGTGGCGGCTAAGGAAGTGCGCGAATTGCCCGGCATGGTGCTTACGCCGGGATTGGTCAACGCGCACGGGCATGCGGCCATGAGCTTGTTCCGAGGATTAGCCGACGATTTGCCCTTGATGACATGGTTGCAAGAACACATCTGGCCCGCAGAAAGCCAATGGGTCAATGAAGATTTTGTGCGCGAAGGCACAGAATTAGCGATTGCCGAACAAGTACGCGGCGGCATCACGGCTTTTTCAGATATGTACTTTTTCCCGCACGTTGCCAGCGAAGTCGTGCATAAAGCGGGCGTGCGCGCGCAAATTACGATTCCGGTGCTGAATTTTCCCATTCCCGGCGCGCACGATACCGACGAATCCTTACGACACGGTTTAGAGCTGCTGGAAGATTTGCGTTATCACGCGCGCATTCGCGTGGCGTTTGGCCCGCACGCGCCGTACACCGTCAGCGATGACCGTTTGGAACGGGTGCGCGTCTTGGCTGAACAGTTAGATGTCGGCATTCACATGCACGTCCATGAAACGGCGTTTGAGGTGCAGCAAGCCCTCGAACAAAACGGCGAGCGTCCGTTAGCGCGGTTGGCGCGTTTAGGATTGTTGGGGCCGCATTTCCAAGCCGTTCACATGACGCAAATCGACGACAGTGACCTCGCGTTATTGCAGCATTACAACGTGAATATCATTCATTGCCCTGAATCAAATTTGAAATTGGCCAGCGGTTTTTGTCCGGTGGAGCGGTTGTGGCAGGCTGGAATCAATGTCGCGATTGGCACCGACGGCGCTGCCAGTAACAACGACCTCGATTTACTGGGTGAAACGCGCACCGCCGCGCTGTTGGCGAAAGCGGTCGCGGG
>CAZBNX010000054.1:0-4762 GCA_964493255.1 uncultured Pseudomonas sp. | reverse complement strand
GCCCTCGCCCATCGTTGGTGGGACCGCGACAGCGAATTCAAACCGCTGCATGAAATCAACCCGCTGCGCGTCAATTGGATTGATGAGCGCGTGGGATTGGCTGGAAAAAAGGTGCTGGATGTCGGCTGTGGAGGCGGCATTCTCAGCGAAGCAATGGCCTTGCGTGGCGCGACCGTCACCGGCATCGACATGGGCGAAGCGCCGTTATCGGTGGCGCGCTTGCATCAACTGGAATCGGGCGCACAGGTTGAATACCGCCAAATCACCGCCGAAGCCTTGGCGGATGAAATGCCCGCTCAGTTTGATGTCGTGACCTGTCTGGAAATGCTGGAGCATGTGCCTAATCCGGCGTCAGTGATTGCCGCCTGTGCGCGTCTGGTTAAACCCGGCGGGCAGGTGTTTTTCTCCACCATTAACCGCAACCCAAAAGCCTATTTGCTGGCGATTATCGGCGCGGAATATGTGCTGCGGTTGCTGCCGCGCGGCACGCATGATTTCAAGAAATTTATTCGACCTTCCGAGTTGGGCGCGTGGAGTCGGGCGGCTGATTTAGAGGTGCTCGATATTATTGGCCTGACGTACAACCCGCTGACGAAAATCTACAAACTCGATAATGACGTGGATGTGAATTACATGATTCACACCCAGCGCGGCGAGTAACGGCCATGCGGATTCGCGCCATTTTGTTTGACATGGACGGCACGCTAATCGACAGCGCGCCTGATTTCATCGCGGTGGTGCAAGCCATGCGTGCCGCGCGCGAATTGCCCGCCGCAGACCCGCACGCCATTCGTGCAGCGGTGTCGGGGGGGGCGCGCAGCATGGTAGCGGCTGCATTTGATGTGCCGCTTGATTCGGCGGAATTTGAAGCATTACGCGCGGAGTTTTTGCAGCGTTATCAAACGCAATGCGCGGTGTTAAGTCAGCCATTTTCCGGCATGTTGGCGCTGTTATCCGATATTGAGCGCGCGCATTTGCGTTGGGGTGTGGCCACCAATAAACCGCAGCGGTATGCCGAAATCATCATGCAGCAGTTGGCGTTAGCGACTCGCGCCGCCGTGTTGATGTGCCCGGAACAGGTGAATGGGCGCAGCAAACCCGCGCCCGACATGCTGTTATTAGCCTGCACGCAATTACAGCTAAAACCCGAAGAAGTGCTCTATATCGGCGACGATGCGCGTGATATTGACGCAGGTCGTGCAGCGGGTATGCGAACGCTGGCGGTGGGTTACGGCTATTTGCATCCCGATGACAATCCGCACCACTGGGGCGCTGATGCGGTGGTGGCGTCGGTTTCGGAGTTACGCAGTGTCCTAGACCGCGCGTTGTGCGGTTGCTGACCTTTTCTTATTACGAGTTACGAGGCTTTTTTCATGTTCGAATACGTTGCCCGTCCTGATTTGCTTAAAGGTCGCGTGATTTTGGTAACCGGCGCAGGGCGTGGGATTGGCGCGGCAGCGGCGCGCAGTTTTGCAGCGCATGGCGCGACGGTCATTCTGTTGGGCAAAACAGAAGAGCACTTGGATGAGGTGTACGACCAAATTGAAGCCGATGGCAGTCCGCAAGCCGCCATTATTCCGTTCAACTTAGAAACCGCGTTGCCGCATCAATACGATGAATTGGCCGCGATGATTGAGCGCGAATTTGGGCGTTTGGATGGTTTGCTGCATAACGCCGCCATTTTGGGGCCGCGTACTCCGATTGAGCAGCTTTCGGGCGATAACTTCATGCGCGTGATGCAAGTCAACGTGAATGCCGTCTTCATGTTGACCAGTACGCTGCTGCCGGTGTTGAAGCTGTCAGACGATGCGTCGGTGGTGTTTACGTCCAGTGGTGTTGGGCGGAACGGTCGGGCGTACTGGGGCGCTTATGCGGTGTCTAAGTTTGCCAATGAAGGGCTGATGCAAGTGTTGGCCGATGAAGTGGACGGTATTTCGACGGTACGCGCCAATAGCGTTAATCCGGGAGCCACGCGCACCGGCATGCGCGCGCAGGCATATCCGGGTGAAAATCCGATGAATAATCCATTACCAGAAGCAATTTTGCCGGTCTATCTGTACCTGATGGGGCCGGATAGCCAAGGCGTCAACGGGCAAGCGTTTGACGCGCAATAATCGACAGAAAAGGGCGCGCCATGCGCCCTTTTTTTAGGCGCTAGACTTTAGTTCCGCTCAAGACCATCGTCGTCTGGAAGTGCCCGATGTTGGTGCGACACTGCGCGCCAGTTGTGTCGTTTCGGGAGTCATCATGTCCCTTTCCAGCGGGTTGCTGGCCATCATCGCCCTTCTTTACATGGCCGTTTTGTTCTTCGTGGCATTTTACGGAGACCGTCGGCGTGCGCGTTTATCACCCCGCACGCGAACATGGATGTATAGCCTTTCGATGGCGGTTTATTGCACCAGTTGGACGTTTTTCGGCTCGGTGGGGCAGGCAGCAGAACACCCGTGGGCGTTTGTGCCGCTGTATTTAGGGCCTGCGTTATTACTGCTTTTTTTGCCGCAATTACTGTCAAAAATGATTTTGATTAGTAAGCAAGAAAACATCACGTCGATTGCGGATTTTATCGCGGCGCGTTACGGCAAATCGCAGTTGCTGGCGGTCGTGATTGCGGTGGTCTGTTTGGTGGGTGGATTGCCTTATATTGCCTTGCAACTCAAAGGCATAGTGTTGGGCGTCAACCTACTGACCGGCGCAGATGCCGACTCAACCGCCGCCGGTGCGGGGCATACGGCGCTGGTGGTTTCGTTGGTGCTGGCGCTGTTCACTATTTTATTTGGCACGCGCAACGTAGACGTCACCGAGCACCATCGTGGCATGGTGCTGGCGGTGGCGTTTGAATCCGTCATTAAGTTGATGTCGTTTTTGGCGGTGGGCGCGTATGTAACCTGGTGGCTCTTCAAAGGACCGCACGATTTATGGCAGCAAGCGCAAACCGCTGCCGCGCTAAAAACCTATTGGCAACAACCTATTAGCTGGCCAACGCTGCTGGCGCAAACCGGCGTTGCCATGATGGCGCTGATTTGTTTGCCGCGTCAGTTTCATGTGGCGGTTGTTGAAAACGCCAACGCCAATGACCTGAATTCCGCGCGCTGGGTTTTCCCAACGTATTTGCTATTAGCCGCTGTTTTTGTGTTGCCGATTGCATTGGCCGGGCAATTACTGTTGCCCAAAAGCTTAAATCCCGATGCGTTTGTGATTGGTCTGCCGCTGGCGAAGGCAAACAGTACGCTGGCTATTGTGGCGTTTTTAGGCGGTGCATCGGCGGCAACGGGCATGGTCATCATGGCGGCGGTGTCGCTTTCAACCATGCTTTCTAATGACATTGTGTTGCCGTGGTTGTTGCGCCGTTACGGTGCAGAACGCCCTTATGAGCAATTCCGTCACCGCCTGTTATTGGTGCGGCGTGTCGGCATTGTGTTGTTGTTGCTGTTGTCGTGGGCGATTTATCGCGCGATTGCGCCCGGCACCAGTTTGGCCAGCATCGGCCTGATTGCGTTTGCAGCGATTGTGCAACTGGCTCCCGCGATGTTCGGCGCACTCTATTGGCGACAAGCAAACAGCCGAGGCGTCTTGGCTGGATTAGTGGTCGGTGCGTTGTTGTGGTTCCACTTGTTGCTGTTGCCCGTATTGGCGGGTGGTTTGAATTGGGCGCTGGCCGATTTGCCCGGCCAACAATGGCTAACGGATTTGGCGTTACCGCTGGACCCGCTGACGCAAGGCACGTTGTTGGCACTGTGCGGCAATTTTTTCACCTTTGCGCTGGTGTCGTGGCTGTCACGCACGCGCGTGGCCGAGCACTGGCAAGCCAGCCGTTTTGTGGGGCAAGAAACGTCCGCGCGTTCTGGGCAGCGTTGGTTATTAGATGTGCAAGTCCGCGATTTGCTGACGTTAGCCGCGCGTTTTGTCGGTGAAGAGCGCGCGCGGCAAAGTTTTATTCGGTTTGCCTATCGTCAGGGACGTGGATTTAGCCCCAATCAAACGGCCAGCGAAGAGTGGATTGAGCACACCGAGCGTCTGTTGGCCGGTGTTTTGGGGGCTTCTTCAGCGCGCGCGGTGGTGAAATCGGCGATTGAAGGCCGAGAAATGCAGGTGGAAGATGTCGTCCGTATCGTGGACGAAGCCTCCGAAGTGCTGCAATTTAACCGCGCATTGCTGCAAGGTGCGATTGAAAACATCACCCAAGGCATCAGCGTGGTAGACCAATCGTTGCGCTTGGTCGCGTGGAATCAGCGTTATTTGGAAATGTTTGAATACCCCGAGGGGTTCATCTGCGTAGGCCGCCCGATTGCTGACATCATCCGCTATAACGCGGAGCGCGGTTTATTTGGCCCCGGCGATATTGAAACGCACGTCGCCAAACGCTTGGAGCGGATGCGGCAGGGCACGGCTAACGTCTCTGAACGCACTATGCCGAATGGTCGTGTGATTGAGCTCATCGGCAATCCGATGCCGGGCGGTGGTTTTGTGATGTCATTTAGTGACATCACTGCGTTTCGTCAGGCCGAACGTGCCTTAAAAGAAGCGAACGAAAGCCTTGAGCAGCGTGTGGCCGAGCGTACCCGTGAATTGTCGGCCTTAAATGAGCAGCTCTCTGAAGCCAAAGCCCGCTCCGAAGACGCGAACCAATCGAAAACGCGCTTCCTTGCCGCTGTCAGCCACGACCTCATGCAGCCCTTAAATGCGGCACGATTGTTTTCGGCGGCCTTGGCGCATCAGGAAAATTTGCCGCCTGAAGCACAGCCTTTGGTGCAGCACCTTGATT
>CAZBNX010000053.1:0-9539 GCA_964493255.1 uncultured Pseudomonas sp. | reverse complement strand
ACGAATGGCGTGCAAGAGAGCCAAGTCCGTAAGCTCAAAGCGGGGCAAATTCCCTTTGAAGGCAGCATTGATTTGCACGGCATGAATGTTGAGAAAGCGCGCGCGACGTTGTGGGATTTTCTTGCGGAAGCGGCGCGCTTTGAGGTGCGCTGTGTGCGCGTCACGCACGGTAAAGCGGCGCGCATGGACGGCAAGCGCCCGATGATAAAAAGTCACGTTAATACATGGTTACGGCAGCATCCGCAGGTGTTGGCGTTTGTGTCGTGCAATCCCAAACATGGCGGCACCGGCGCGGTGTATGTGTTGCTCCGGCGCACCATGTTGGAAGGGCGGGATGAGTATTAAGCGCGCAATTCCGCCACGACAGCCGCCAAGGCCGCAGCCGGGTCAGAGGCTTGGCTAATCGGGCGACCCATCACTAAATAATCAGAACCGGCGGCCAACGCCTGAGCGGGTGTCAAAATACGGCGTTGGTCATCGGCGGCGCTACCGGCAGGACGAATGCCGGGCGTCACTAATTGCAGATTTGGCTGCGCGGCTTTTAAGGCGGGCGCTTCTTGCGCTGAACACACCAAACCATCTAAACCCGCTTCGGCGGCTAAACCGGCCAAGCGCAACACCTGCGCCTGTGGCTCCACATCCAACCCGATACCGGCTAAGTCGCTGCGCTCCATGCTGGTCAGCACCGTGACGCCAATCAACAACGGCTTGCGGCCATTGAAAGCGTCGAGGGTTTCGCGGCACGCCGCCATCATCCGCAGCCCGCCCGAACAATGCACATTCACCATCCACACGCCCAGCTCTGCCGCTGCTTTAACGGCCATCGCGGTGGTGTTGGGAATGTCGTGAAATTTCAAATCCAGAAACACGTCAAAGCCTTGTGCCTGCAAGGTTTCCACAATCGCGGGGCCGCAGCGGGTGAACAATTCTTTGCCCACTTTGACGCGGCATTGCGTGGGGTCAAGCTGCGCGGCCAGCGCCAGCGCGGCTTCACGGCTGGGGAAATCCAGCGCGACAATAATCGGGGATTGGCAAGACATAAGATTCTCCATTCACTGAACAGACACGAAAAAGCCGGTTTTCACCGGCTTTTGTTGCAAAAAAGGCCGCGATGGTCACACAAAACACCGCGCCACGTTAAGAGGAGCGGGCGTTTTCGAGGGCTAACAACTGCTGCCCATAATGTAGAAAATCCGCTAGATGCTGCTTAATAATGGTTTCAACAATGGGTAATTGCAGCGATTTATAATCATGCACCGCGATATTCCGAAAGCTAACCATTTTTTGTAAATTAGCGGCTAATGCAGGCTCAATATAATGACGCTCGGCCAATACAGAAAACACTTCACGCGCACTTTGTGGCACACCTAATTTATCCCGACGAATAAGGTATTGCCCCACATCTATGGAGGCTTCACATGCACGCTGAATATTCAAAATGGCGGCATCTTGCCGCGTGTAATCCGTAGCAAAGGTGGAAATATCTTTTTCATATTCTTCTTTAATGCGATTAACACACCGCTCAATCGTGATTACTTTATTAATAACAACATCTTCAATCACAGAATTCGCCCCCTTTTCATAAGGTCTTCAATCAGCCCCGCTCGCAGTTCATCTAAACGCATTTTTTCATTCAGAATAAATAACTCATATAAATCAGACGACAATTTATCACCTGGCTTATCGCTCACCCAAATACGTTTCCCTGTCGTAATGATTTGGTGCTGCATAACTGTTGAAGCCTTCGTTAAATCAATTAAATCAACGTCACGCCCCACAATTAGCGCCAAATCACTCGCTAACATCCAGTATTCCACGGCGTCTTTTCTATCATCCGCGAAGACGGCTAAATCTACATCACTATCTGGCCGTGCCGTGCCAGCGGCTTGACTCCCAAACAAATAAACGGCTTTTAATTCACTAAAAGCACCTTGCAAGAAAGTTAAAACCGCGCCGTAATCCAATTTATAGCTCCCCATTTTATTTGAAGATAATCACGCACAACGCGGAGCGACGACCAATCAACCCCGCGCCGTGCGCGCTCCCTTAAATCACCGTGACATCCAGCACCGAGGCCGCTACCGAGCCGACTAACTGAATCGGCACTTGTTCGGTGCCGTCCAACAGGCTGTAACGGTGTTCGCCGCTGCTGACATTACTGAGCGTCCATGTGGCTACCCCTTCCGCGTTGGCCGTGGCGCTGCCGAGCTGCGTGTTTCCGTCGCGCAAAATGGCGCTGCTGTTGGGCGCCAGCATGGCGGTGATGGTGAGGTCATGGGCGCTGGTGCGGTTGTCGTAGGCGTTGCCGGTATCGGAGGCGCTGGCCAAATCCAACACGTTGAGACGCACACCCACTAAATCCATGCCCGCCGTGTCGGCATCCAGCAGCGACGCGCCCGCCGCATTCTTCAGCGCGCTGACATCTGCCGCCCGGAAATAGGCCGTATTTCCATCCGCAGAAAGCCCCACATACTGCGCCGCCGACCCCATCGAAACGCCGTTAGTGCCTGATAATAAACGAATTTCTCCGCTGGCGACCTGCACCGCAAACACGTCCGAGGCAGCGGTGTTGCTGTCCGTGAACGCGGTGCCGTTGTTGCCAAATTGGCGGGCATCGTTGGCGCTGAATAACGCCCATTTGCCGTCTGCCGTCATACCGGCGTAGCTCACGCCCGCGCCCTGCACCTTATTGGACGCATTGGCTGCGTGCGTCAGTAATCGCAGGCTGCCGGTTTCGGTGTCGTAGGCCAGTAATGCGCGGTCACTGTCGCCGCTGGAGGTAAATCCAGCGTTAAACCAACCCAAATAATTATTCTCAAACACCAACGTGCGGCCATCTGCCGTGAAGCCTTTGGCGCTGTTATAGCCCCACGCCGGATAACTAATGCTGCTGCTTTGTTCGATGCCGCTGTGGTTCACCATGCGCGTTACGTTGGTTTGGGTGTCGGTGATAACCACCACATCCCCGCCTTGGTTGATGCTCCAGCCCATCGACGTATCGTTTTTCTCAAGGCGCGTGGTGTAAGCCACATAACGGCCATCAGCGGATGCCACCAGTCCTCGGTTCAGATAACTGCCGCCCATCGACGACACCAAACTGAGGTGGCCGCTGTCCACGTCGGCGGCGATGATGTTGGTGCTGCGTCCGCCCGTTAGGCCAAACGCCGAGGCGTCATTGGTGGCGAAATACAGCGTGCGGCCATCCTGACTTTGCCCCGCCACCGACGACACTACCCCCGCTGACGTGCTGTTACTGTTCACCGCGTGCGACATCAGTTTGAGCGTGCCGCTGGCGGTGTTGTAGGCAAATACATCATTGCTGCTGGGGGCGCTGTCACGGAAGGCGCTGCTGTTGCCTAACTTGCTGGCATCGCTGGCGCTGAAGAACACATAACGCCCGTCGTTACTCAACATTACATCACGCGCATCCGCATTGGCCGCGCGCGTATTGCTGCCCGGTTGGTGCGTGATGAGGCTCAGGCTGCGGCTAATGGTGTCGTACAACATCACATCATTGGAGCCGCTGCTGTCGCTAAAAGTGGCGAAATCACCCGCCCACGGGGTTTGCATCAACACATAACGCTCATCCGCTGAAATGCCTACCCCCGACACCTGATAGCCGCGCGTTGTGTTCGCTGTTGCGCCAAACGTGGCCAACGTGTGCGTACCGTCAGCCCTGTTGAACCACACTAAATCGCTGTACGCACCGCCGGAGTCGCTGCGTGTATCACGATAACCAAAGGCGCTGGCGTTGCGCGTGCCAAATAACGCATGACTGGCATCGCCCGATAAGCCCACCCATTGCGCGGCGTTATCCGCGATGTTTGCACTGGAAAGCAGCATATTCGCCGACGTATCAAGCATTTTGTGGGTGCGTATCGTCGCTGACACCGTGTTGCTCAACGCGATATTGCCGGTGCTGTCCATGACCTGCGCGATAAAGCGATGCGTCCCCTCACGCAGGGCGTCGGTTGTGAAATGCCATGCCCCGTTAGCCGCTACCGTCGCCTGACCTAACAAGGTATTGCCATCAAACAGCCATACCTGTGAACCGCTGTCGGCACGCCCGTTCAGGGCTAACGAATTGTCGCGCGTGACGGCACCACTGTTAATCGTGGCTGTCACGCCGGTATCGGTGCCGAGGGTTGGCGCTATCGTAGCCACTTCGACCGCTGCTTTATAAGCAACAGCTAACGCGCGGTCTTCGACATTGGCATCGCGCGCCAGCGCCGGAATAAACGCCGACGCAGGAATAACTTGACGCGCAAAACCCGGCCCTTCCCATGCCACCGAAACGTGGTCGCCGCCGCCACCTTCTTGGTGCTGTACTTCGAGGTAATACACTTCGCCCGCATCCAAATGGATAACCGCCGATTGACCGCCGTCCTCCCAGTTTTGGAAACCCGTCCAACCGCTCATAGAAGCAATCAGTGTCTTCGCGGATTCAGAACCACCTTTCGCCAGATAGAGGCGAGAAGCGTCATCGGAAGCAATCCAGAACCGATATTCACCGCTCGTTGTCGGTGCAATGGTGCTGACAATGCGCTGTGAATACGCATCCCCGACATCGCGTATTGTCAACGCGCCCGCTAACGCACCGCTGTACGAGGGCGCACCCGACCAATCCTGACGTTCGTAAGCCTCCTCGCCCGCCCAACGCTGCACCCATGCCGACGCCCCATTCACCACGACATTCACCAGCGTGTCGCTGGCTGCGCCGCGTGTGTCAGTAGCACGAACGGTAAGCTGCATCCCGATGGAACCCAGCGGTAACGCATTGGGATTGGCTAATAAGAGTTGCCCTTGGCTATCCAGACGAAACGCTTCCACGTCTTGCCCCGCACGCATCGAATTACCCGACACAATCTCCCAGCGCGCGATGCTACGCCCCGCTGTCACACTGGCTTCCATCTGCGTGAGCACCGTGTTCACCGCATCCTGACGCGACACCGTTGCGAACGCTTCTTCCAAGCGTGGTGCCTTGGCATCCACCAGCAGCAGGTTATACGCCGTCGGGCCGGTTAATTGCGCGCCATTGGCCGCCGTGAGTGCGATGCGGATATTTTCAGGCGCTTCGTGCTGATTGTCGTTGAGCAGCGTGAGCGGAATGGCTTTTGATTGCTCGCCTTCGTTAAAGGTCAATAAATTGCTGTCTAAACGGTAATCCCGGCCTTGCGTGGCGCTACCACTGAGCGCCAGCTCAACCGTAATCGGCACCTGACCCGCAGGGCGGTCTAGCGTCACCAGCAAGTGCGAATCGCTGCCATCACTTTCGCGGAGGGTATTTTCTGAACCTAGCAGGCGCACATAGCGGTTCGCGTCTTCATTCGCGTTGCTATCGGGACGAGTCAACGGAGTTCGCGCAAAGGTTGGCCCCTGCCATTCCACCGATAAATGACTGCCGTCACCGTCATCGGCTTGCTGCACTTCGAGGTAATAACGCTGGCCTGCCTGTAGCGTCACGGCAACCGATTGGGCGTCATCCCACCAATTAACGCTCGTTAATAACCGCTTATTAGCCGCGTTTTCGTTTGTGCTGAGGTACAAACGGGCTTTGTCGTCACCGGTTAACCAAAAACGGTACTCACCCGCTGTTGGTACAGTGATTTCACCGCTGATTTTGCGCGAGAACGCATACGACACCCCATTGAGCGGCGTGATGCCGTCCAAATTACCTTGATAAATCAAGGTGTTTTGATTCCATTGGTTTTGGTCATACGCCGTTTTGCCCAACCAACGGGTTTCAACAAACGCCGGTATTTGCGCCAACGTGTCGTAGAGATGCAGCGTATGCAAACCCTGATTCGTGGTGATACTAGCCCCTTCTGGATTGACCAGTGTGAGGGTGGTCGTTTCACCCAGCTCCTGAACGCGGTCATGGTTGACTTTAATGCGAACGATTTTCTCCGTTTCGCCCGCCGCAAAAGTAACGCGCGCCGTGTCGATGAGGGCATTCGTGACGGGGTTTACAAACGACCAATCCACATTGTTACCCAACGCATCGCCACCGAGTGGCTGTACCTCAACGCTCACCGCCGAAGCCGACGCCTGCGACAACACCAGTTTTATATCGCGTACATTGCCCGCTGGGTCTTCTGTTTCACCGACGCGCGTTCCAATACGCTCAAAACCAACCGTAACAGGCGCGCGGTCATTATCTGCAATCCAATAAGTCACGCTGTTATTACGGTCTAGGCTGTAGCCACGACCGGTACCCAGCGTCAGCGTAACCTGTTCACTGCCTTCGCCTATCGCGTCATCGGCCACCGTAAAAGACACCACCACGCCCTTTTGACCATCAGGAATGAGCACACGACCATTCGTGACGCCTGTTAGGGTGAAGTCGGTACCGGCAGTCGCGGTGCCACTCCATTGCACCGGAACCGTTAAATCCCCTTGTGTTCCAGTACGATAAATATAAAAACGGCCAACGGCTGCATCGCTGTTTTCACCGGGTTTATCTTGGAATAACGACACAGCCACACGTTCCGCGCCACTGTCGTTGTCGTAGATAACTGCCTCAGCAGAGGCATCAGCACCCACAACATAGGCCGTTGATGTCGTCAAATTGATACGAAGCGTTTCTGTTCCTTCCGGTAACGCATCATCCAACACCGAAACCGGTACAGAAACCTCATTGACGCCATACGTCGGTACCACTACCGAACCACTTAACGCGGTGAAATCCTCACCACTGCGAGCGGTGCCGGTCACGATGTAATGCACTGTTACCGTGCCAGTCGTATTGCCTACCGCACGGACGGCAAAGGTGGCTCCGCTGCTGCCTTCCGTGCTGTGTGTCACGGTTCGTACAGAAATTTCAGGCCGTTCTGCCGTGTCTTTGAGCTGCAAAGAAGCCGTATGCTGCGTATCACTGACGCTATACGTTTCGTTAAAACTAGCGAGATGCAACCTAACGTCTTCTGTCATTTCTGCACGCGCATCATCTAACGGCTGCACCACTACAACGGCTGATTGAGCGCCCGCCGCAATCGTGACCTCACCGTTCAAACGATTGTAATCGGTGCCATTAAACGCACTGCCACTGATGGCGTAATACACCGTAAGCGCCTGCTCGGTGCTGCCGGTGCGTGTGACAAGCACGGTGCCGCTGTCGCGCCCGGCTTCGCTGGCGCTGGCATCAATACTTTCAATACTCACCACCGGCACATTAACAGCGGAAATTTCGGGCGTTACGCGGTCATCTTCGGGTGCAACAGGCGTATCGGGCGGCGTTCCCACCGTAACGGCTGGGCCTTGCTGGTCAGCGCCAACATTCAACACCGTCAGCAGCGTGGTGCTACCACCGCGCCCATCAGACACGGTGAGCGTGGCCGTCACCTCCGCTGCATCCTGCTGCGAAAATGCGCGCGTAAATGTCGCGCCACTGCCTACCACACCATCACTAAATTCCCAGAAATAGGCTAACGCTTGCGCGTCAGCATCGGCAGCATTCGCGGTGAATGTCACGCTACCGCCTGCGCGCACATGGCTGGCCGACGCCGTAAAACTGGCCGTAGGCGCATGGTTATCCGTGAAAGGCCCCTGTTGAACACTGACATCGAGATACCCATCACCCTTTGCCATCACCGTGAGATACGTATCATCAATTTGATACATACGCCCAACATCTAACCCGGCATCCGTTTTTATATTATCCGGGCTGGGCGTTGTATCAATAAGTACGTTTTGTTCACGGTCATTAATGGCATCGTAACTCCGTACAATTAACGCCGCATTGGCTAATCGTCCACCTATTAGCGGATGATATTCCAGCCAATATTTTCCAGAATTTAATTCCATTTGAATGCCATACTGCCGCCCGACTTGATAATTGGGTGCATCATAGGCATATACGCGATAAACCCCATTAGCGGGGTCTACATGAAAAGCATGAGCCGGAATCCATGCTAATTTTTCTTTATTAATTGCATTGAAATGCCCGGTTGTAGGGTCTCCATTGCCCATGTTGTCATAGATATTGCCGTATTCTTCAACATGGCCATGTTGCTCAAGAAAGTTGGAATGTCCCAGCCCGAGCGCGTGCCCCGCTTCATGCGCCAAAACAGACGCGCCGCCCCAACTCACCCACACCGAATCACCGCCACCCCACGATGAGCCACTCCGCAACCCGTCATCAACACGCACCACCACTACATCAAACTGACTCGGGTCATAGCCTAACTTCAGGGCTTCAGCACGCGCTAATTGCTGTAAAAGCCCTAAACCGTTTTCTTGTCGATCGAAAGCGTTTAACCACGCCAAGGTAATCGGAATTGTGACCAACGGCGTTTGCGTGACACTTAACGACAAGCGCCCCATAGCACTTTCTGCATAAAATCGCCCCAAATTCGCAAGGTCAGCGGCAGCTTGGTCTTCCGTGGTAGGCGCTTGCGTATCGTCAGGATAAGTGACACGGATATACAGCAAACGATGGTCGCCAATGGCTTCGCTGTAGGTTCCGGGAAACGTGTCGCGCATCGCAGCCGCCCCCACTACATTCGCCACCTCTGCGCCGGTACGAAAATTTAACGGCTGCGTTTGCGTGCCCGCATACAGAGCCCCACCCACATGCAGCGTGCCGCGCTCCAACTGCACATAAAAATCGGTGCTTCCTTCCAATGTCCACGTAGGGTCTAACGTCAGTGTTTGACCTTCTACCTTGACGCGGGTGCTGGTTGCTACGTCGAAGCGTTCGACTAATGTTCCATCCGCTTTATATAGGCTAATAAAACCGGTGCCTTTAGTCAGGGCGCTATTAAAGGTTAAAGTTATATTATCCGCCACATCTAACACACCATCCACTGCTGCTAATGTGGGAATAATTAATTCCGCCGCACTGTTATTAACTACTACCTTATTACGAAAAGACGCCGCATCATTACCGGCACGGTCTTGAACGGCATTTACACTATTACCGGCACTGGGGTCGGTATAACTAATGCTAATACTTTGCCCGCGCAAAATAGCCGTATCCAGCACCAGCTCCAGCGTCGAGCCTTTCACGGTAACGGCCTGAATGCTTTTTTCCACTCCGTTGATTTTTAAGGAAAAAGCATCTTTTCCGGCGGTAATGGCTTTAAGGGCCTCGCTGTATGTGAGAATAACTTTCAAGCCATCATCTGTCGTTGTGGCGCTGCGGTAAATCGGTGCAACTTTATCTAAAGTACTGGTATTAACTACTGTTTTATTACGAAAATTAATTGCATCATTTCCCGCAAGGTCTTGAATAGCACGCGCATCATTACGCGCAGAGGGGTCTGTATAACTGACATTAATACTCTGACCACGCTGAACCGCAGATGCCAATAACAGCTCTACGGTATTTCCTTTTACCACCACCGAACTGACGGCTTTCGTCACGCCATTCACTTTCACTGAAAACGCTTCTTTCGTAGCGGTGGCGGTTTTCAACGCCTCACTGTACGTCAGAATAATTTTTTGGCCATTGGTCGTTGTTTTCGCACTTTGATACAACGGGGGGCGGGTATCAGCCATTTTTGGCTCCTTAGGTTTGCAAACGCTAGGCAATTTTTATT
>CAZBNX010000052.1:0-9726 GCA_964493255.1 uncultured Pseudomonas sp. | reverse complement strand
CGGTCGTGTTCTTTATCAATTAACACCGCTGTTTTCACCGATTGCGACCCGGCTTGATGGCAATAATCCACAATCGCCGCCAGCGTGTGCCCTTCATCAAAAATATCGTCGATGATGAGCACAGTACGGCCTTCTAAAGAAACCTCAGGGCGCGCTTTCCAGAACAGCTCGCCGCCGCTGGTTGCGCCGCGATAACGTGTCGCATGGAGGTAAGACAGCTCCAGCGGAAAATTCAACAACGGCAATAACTTGCCCGCAAAAATCAATCCGCCGTTCATGACACAAAACACCAGCGGATTGCTGTCGGCCAAATCGCGGCTGATTTCACCGGCAAGGCGCTCAATGGTGGCATCCAACTGAGCAGCGGTGTACAAGCAATCTGCGTCCGCCATCACTTGGCGAACATGATTCAAGTCAATAGACATTCGATTCTCCCCAAAACACCCGTGTAGCGCGCTAGAACAAAAACCGGCGGCACGTTAATAAGCTCTGCCTGACACGGCAAGCGCAAAACTGACGCCAGAATACCTCAGGCACTCGCCCTGTCGGCGCAGGGCTATTATTCTCATGCACTTCTTGACTCATGCAGATGCCTTATTTATGACCGCGCCCGCTACACCTTCGCACACGCCTCGCCCACTTATCGACGCTTTGGTGAGTGTCGTGTTGCCGTCCCTCATACTCATGAAATTGAGCACCCCCGAACGCTTGGGTACCGATGGCGCGCTCGTATTAGCATTGGCTTTCCCACTGGGCTGGGGGTTATTTGAGCTGCTGCGTTATCGCCAATTTAATTTTATTGCGGTCTTGGGTGTGCTAAGTACCTTACTCACGGGCGGAATTGGCTTATTACAATTAGACACGCAATGGCTGGCCATTAAAGAAGCCGCTATTCCGGGCGTTATCGGTGTAGTGGTTTTAGCCTCTACCTACACACGCAACCCCTTGATACATCGAATTATTTATAATCGAACCTTGTTCAACGTCGATCGAATTCAACTATATCTAGAAGAAAAAGGTCATACACAACGCTTTAACACGCGCCTCTTGCGTGCTACTTATTGGCTCAGTGGTACGTTTTTCTTTTCTTCCGCTATGAATTATATTTTAGCCCGCTGGCTCGTAAGCAGCCCAGCCGGTAGCGAGGCATTTAATGCAGAATTAGCTAAAATGAATATGCTGAGTTACCCGATGATTGCTGTGCCCTCTTTATTAATGATGATAGGCATTTTATATTATCTTTGGCGCAGTATCCGCGAGCTAACCGGTTTAACCCTAGAAGAGATGATGGTGAATCAATCGCCAAATAAGGACTAAAGGCCCAGCCGATGAATAAAAAACGCCTTCTGCGTCTACAGATTACAGGGATGTTGACCCTTGTATTTAGCTTGATTTTTTTTATCGGAAACAGTCATTTTTTTGTTTCCTCATTCACTGCTGAAGTAAAAATTATCGCTCCGCTGCTGTTCTTAGTGCTTGCCATAGGCATGAGCGATTGGCTACTAAAATATATTCATCGTACTGAAGTATTTTCAGAAGAAAGTCGCCGCCAATTACAAGGCCAATTACAAGAATGGACAGAACTAGACGTACTCACACGATTACCTAATCGTATTTTCCTGCAAAGTCGTCTCACGCAAGCCTTACACAGCGCACGCCTAGAAACCAGTCAAATCGCTTTATTATGTATTGATTTAGACCGTTTCAAAAATATCAACGACTCACTAGGACACGCCATTGGAGACCAATTACTTATTGAAGTAGCGCAGCGTCTTGCAACGCATCTTGAGCATAAACACATTGTAAGTCGTCCCGGCGGTGATGAATTTGTCGTACTGATTGAGCATTTACAAAATGCAGAACATGCGGCACAAATTGCAGATAATTTATTAAAAACAGTCGATAAACCTTATCGAATTGGCGAACATGAATTAGCTGTAACTCTGAGTATCGGTATCGCTTTATTTCCAGAGGATGGTAATGACGCTGAAACACTACTTAAACACGCTGATGCCGCCATGTATCACGCCAAAGCGCAAGGCCGTAATACATGCCAATTCTTTACTTTAGAATTGCATAAGCGTGTACGAGAACATTTAGAAATAGAAAATCGGCTGCGCCATGCGCTAACTCGACGTGAAATTAGTTTGCATTATCAGCCTCAAATTGACCTTGAAACGGGTCGATTAATGGGGTGTGAAGCCTTAATGCGTTGGGAGAACCCACAATTAGGCCGTATTCCGCCCGATAAATTTATCGGCATCGCAGAAGATTCAGGGCTCATCTTGCGACTCGGCGAATGGGCATTATTTGAAGCGTGCCAGCAATCTATGCAATGGCGCAATCAAGGATTGCCTGCATTACGCATGTCCGTGAACGTATCCGCAATACAATTTAAACAATCGAGCAAATTAGTAAAACATATTGAACATGCTTTAAAAAGCAGCGGACTACCCGCCTCTGATTTAGAGCTTGAATTAACAGAAAGCGTATTAGCTGACAACTTAAATCAAGTAAAAAGTGCCTTAGAGCGACTTAAACAATTAGGTATTCGACTCGCAATGGACGACTTTGGCACTGGTTATTCCAGCTTATCTTATTTACGCCAATTACGATTAGATACGCTCAAAATCGACCGCTCATTCGTAAATGATTTACCCAACTCCGAAGACTGCGCCGCATTAACAACCGCTATTTTAAATATGGCTGAAGCATTAGGAATGCACTGCGTCGCTGAAGGTATCGAAAATGACGACCAATTATCATTTTTGCGCTGGCACGGCTGCCAAATCGGTCAAGGTTATTTCTTTTCAAAACCCTTGACCGCAGAAGCCATGGCAGCGTTTTTAACAGCCTATCAACCGCCACCAGAATATACTTCGCTCACGCCAGAACTCGACGACGACGCAGAAACTCTAGAGGACCCTCGTGCATGGCTCGCTAATGGATTACATTAAACTTAACGCTCGCGGAACGCTTCCGCCCGCGCACGGAGAATGGGCTTAAACAAGTAACTTAATATACTTTTTCGCCCAGTGATAATATCTGCGGTAGCAGTCATGCCGGGAATAATGATAAGTGGCTTTTCAGGAGTACCGAGATGACTTTTCTCGGTACGCAATTTAATCATATAAAAACTATTGCCCTCTTCATCAGTAATGCTATCAGCACCAATTTGCTCTAAATTAGCTTTTAACCCCCCGTAAATGGTGTAGTCATAAGCTGAAAACTTCACCATCGCTTCTTGTCCAGGATGTAGGAAAGCAATGTCCTGCGGACGAATTTTAGCTTCAATTAATAAATGGTCATCTAACGGAACAATTTCTACAATATCGCTACCCGGCTGAATAACGCCGCCAATCGTATTAACCAATAATTGTTTTACAATACCATGCACAGGCGACGTGATTAATGTACGCCGTACACGGTCTTCTAATGCTTTACCCGTAGACTCTAATTTATTTAAAGCGGTAGCTGCTTCATTCAGTTGCCCTAACGCATCACTCCGAAAACGTGTGCGTGTTTCATCTATTTTACGCTCAATTTCTTTCACCGCCGCTTCACCGCGCGGAATAGCCAAGGTAGTGACTTCAAGCTGTCCTCTGGATTCCACTTCGGCGCGCTGTAAACGTAATACTTCAACAGGCGAAATAGCACCGGCTGAAACTAATGGCGCAGATAAGCGAATCTCCTGCTGTAATAACGATAAACTCTTTTGAAATTGCGATTGCTTTGAGCGTTGTTCGCGTAACTCTTGCTGACGCTGTGCTAATTGCTCTTCCAAACCAGCGACTTCACTTTTTAACTGTTGACGACGACTTTCAAATAAAGCCAATTCATTAGCAATTAAACCGGATGCTTTTTGGCGTAACGTACTGTCGATACTTAATTCACGACCTTCAATTTCAGCCTTTAAACGGTCGATACGCAATTGCAATCCCAATCGCTCGGCTTCTGTTTCACCAACATTCGAGGCAAAGCGCGTATCATCTAACCGTAATAGCGGTGCGCCTTCATCAACAATTTGCCCTTCTTTGACAAAAAGTTCAGCAACAATACCACCTTCTAAGTTCTGAATTTTCTGTAACCGTGACGATGGAATAGCCTTACCCTCACCGCGCGTTACTTCGTCAATCACAGCAAAATTAGCCCATGTAATAGCGAAAATAAAAAACGCTAATACGCCCCAAATAGTTAAACGCACAACACGCGGTGCATCTTCAATTAAGGCTTTGCGTACTTCAGGCATCGGCTCTTCAGATAAACCGAAGCGTGTCCCGAAATACGCTTTTAGCGTTCGCCAGAGAGAAGATTTAGGATTAACTGACACGAATCTGCCTCTTCTTCAATGCGTCCATTACGCTTTCGCGCGAACCATCCGCAATAACTTGGCCACGGTCCAACACAATTAAACGATCCACTAAGCTCAACATAGATGTTCTATGTGTCACCAATAACAATGTTTTATTGGCACTCAGTGTTGCAATACGCCGTTTAAGTCGCTCTTCACCGGCATTATCAACGGAGCTGGTTGGCTCATCTAATAACAAAATCGGTGGATCTAATAGTAAAGCGCGCGCTAAAGCCACATTTTGCCGCTGACCGCCTGATAAATTAGAACCACGCTCACCGACTGGCATTTCATAACCTTGCGGATGCAACCGAGCGAATTCATGCACGCCCGCTAACTCTGCGGCATGGAGCACTAATTCATCTTCAACGTAACGCGCACCCATCATTAAATTATCGCGTAATGTTCCTGAAAATAATTGAATATCTTGCGGAACATAACCTATGTTATAACGCAAATCACTGACATCTAACTGCCTTACATCAACGCCATCCACTAATAAACTACCCGCATCAGGCTGATGTAACCCCATAATTAAGCGTGCCAGAGAACTTTTACCTGAACCACTACGACCAATAATTCCTACTTTTTCACCCGGCGCAATACTGATATTAATTGCCTTTAAAGCAGGATGTCGTTGCTCTGGATAATGGAACTCAACTTGTCTGAACTCTATAGCACCTTGCAATGACTGACGCTGTAACGGACGCTCACCGGGGTGGCGCTCTTGCGGCAAGGCCATCATTTCATTAATGGAAGTAATGGTGGCGCGCGCATGTTGATAGCGTGTCATTAAACCTGATACTTGCGATAACGGCCCTAATGCACGCCCGCTCAACATATAACAAGCCACCAATCCCCCCATACTTAAATCACCATCTATAATGCGATAAACGCCTAAGACAATCATCACAATACCGGCAACTTGTTGCAGCAACATGGTAATGTTCATGGCCATACTGGATAGCATTTTTGCGCGCATTTCCAAACCACTTAACGCGCCAATCGTTTGCTCCCATAAACGCTGCCGCTCTCCCTCAGCGTTATATACTTTAACCGCATCCAGACCACCTAATGTTTCAATTAAACTGGATTGCCGTTCAGCAGATAAAGTCATTGTTTGGTGCAATGTATCTGCCAGTGGACGCTGTAATAACCAGCTCACCAATAACACAGCTAAAAAGGTTAAAACCGGAATCCACGCTAAATAGCCACCGATAAATCCAACCACCAAGATAATCATGAGCACAAACGGCAAATCAATAACACTGGCCAGTGTTAAAGAGGCTAAGAAATCGCGTAATGATTGGAACTCATGAATACTTTGCGCGAAACTACCAATGCGGGCCGGTCGGCAACGCATTAACATGCCGAGAATGCGCTCAAATAAAGTAGCTGAAATAATTAAATCAGTCTTTTTACCCGCAAGGTCAAGGCACAAACTGCGTAGTGTTTTTAATAACAACTCAAAGAAGAACGCACCCGCTACACCAATAGCCAACACCCATAATGTCGAGGTTGCTTGATTGGGAACAACGCGGTCATAGACGTTCATGACAAACAGCGGCGTAACTAATCCAATTAAATTAATTAGCACACTGGCAACAATAGCATCCGCATATAACCAACGCGAACGACGCAGCGTATCACGGAACCAGTGTTTAGCACGCGGAACCAGTGGGTCTCTTCCTATTTCTTCAGCGTGCTGCGGCTGGGCAAAAAATGCCATGCCCGTATAATCTCGTTCTAAGCGTTCAATACTAACGGATATTTCTCCGCTCATACTTTCACTTAACATTAAACGAGCGCGACTTTTTTCATCCCAGCCCAATAAAAGGGCACTACGCCCGCCTTTTAATTGCACAATTGCAGGCAATGCTAATTCTGGAATATCGCGTAACTTTCGCCGTAACCAACGGCCACGCAAACCACCGCGTGCCGCTGCACGCGGTAATAAATCAACCGTCAACCGCTGCTCAATCAGTGGTAATCCTGACACTAAAATCGCGCGACTGGAGGGTCGTTGATGATAGCGACACAGGGCTAATAAACTGTCCAATAAAGGATCGTCATAACGATCTTGGGGATCGCCTGGAAGTTGGGAGGTGCGATTGTCGGCACTCACGGGCTTCTTGCCTCTGACAATGGTCTAACGACCAACTGCGTTCAATTTACTGCCCAGAAGGCAAGGTCGCGCGAACACGCACATTGTCCAATGGCGTTGACGCCATAGGCGCTACTACATTGTGCGTTTTTAATAGCGCGCCCATCACTGCTTTAATACGATATTGCGTAGACACTTCAATAAAACGCACTTCTTCTAAACGACGTGACGCGGTAAAGAGTTCGTTTTCACTGTCTAATAAATCTAATAAGGTACGCTCACCCAATGTAAATTGTCGCTGATAGGCTTGTCTAACGCGCGCACTGCGCTCGACATATTCACGCGCAATAGGTAATTGTTTGCGTGCATTATCCAAAGCGTTCCATGCTAATCCTAACTCTTCATTAAGTACGCGCAGCGCGTCATTACGAATTTCAGTTGCTTCTTCAATTTGAAAGGATTTAGCTTGAATATCGGACGTTGTTTTACCGCCTGCATATAAGTTATAGCGCATCCGCATCATCGCTTGCCAATCTTCATTGACGCCTGCGGTTCCATCTAAATTATTATTGAGTGTACGAGAAACCTCAACATCCACACGGGGATATAATCCAGAACGTGCCGCTTGATATTGCGCTTCAGCAGCTCGGACATCTGATTCTGCCGAACGTAATAACGGGTTATTATCCAACATCTCTGCACGCGCAGTTTCTAAACTTTGCGGCATACTTTCTGTTACTTCAGTCGGCATCGACAGCGCCGTAGGTGATTGTCCTACCGCACTTTGGAAGTTTACGCGCGCATCTTCTAAGTTCGTTTGTTCGGTAATGAGATTATTGCGCGCTTGCGCTAAACGGGCTTCCGCTTGTTCCAAATCAACAGAACGCCCTAAACCTTGAGTGCTGCGCTGCTGAATTAATTCAAATAAGCGTTCATGGCGCGCTAAATTATCACGCGCTAAACGCTCCAGTGCTTCACGCTTTAATACGTCGATATAAACGCTCGCCACATTAAGCGCCAATTTTTCACTGGTTCCTAAAAGCTGATAAGCCTTGGCGTTGACCGTAGAACGCTGGCGATCTACTTCGTTTTTTGTAGCAAATCCATCAAACACCATTTGTTGTACGGAAAGACTGGCTTCGCTGCGCGTCATGTTCACGAAGCTACCTTCGTCTTGGCGCGTGCCGGGGGTGCGTGTACCTTCGCGCCCATAACCTGTCACCAGGTCTACGCGGGGCAAATAACCACTGCGCGCCGCGTTCATTTGCTCTTCGGCAGATTGTCGGGCCTTGGCACCGGCACGAACTTCAGGGCGCACTTCCAATGCGTGACTCATCGCCTCCTGCATACTTTGAGCATACGCCGCCGCAGAGACGCTCATGGCCAAAGGAAGGATTAATAACGTGCGAAACATGCTGGAAGCTCCTTGCCGGAAAAGTCAAAACTATACCCGCCGCAACGGGAATTCATTCTGGCCAACAACGGTGAAATCAATTGAGATACCCCAAAAGGGCCATTTATTTCAGCCATTGTTGTTTGCGGCATCAAAAGGGTCAATAGTTTGGCGATTTGCGTGAAAATAGATAAGGAAACATCCGCTCATCGCTGCAAAAGTGACAATTTTCTATTCTTCAAACCGCATCTAGCGCCATCGCTTTTCTCTTGCGTCTGATTCTAGACGCACATGACTTTCAAAACAGCCTTCTATTTGAAAAACCACAAAAACACGACAACAAAGCCTTAAATTCATGCAATCTTGACATTTTTAATCAGCCATTATTTCTTGAGCATAGAAAAGTTTGTAGGCAATTGCCCTTTGCAATAACTAGCCCCTAGAATCGGGCGACAAACTATTGACTGATTCTCTCCTTCAACCGTCAGCCCTCCCTTCGCACGCGGCTGGCTTGCAAGTACACGGAGCATACGCATGAGTACAGTGACCGTTACCGTCAAAACCATTTCCGGGCAGGTTTTCGCCGGAACAACCGGCAACATGCGGATGCTCGTTGAAGGGGACCAACTTTTACCCGGCGAAGAAATTATTACCGGCCCAGATGGTAGCGTAACCTTCAGCTTGTCGAACGGCGAAACCGTTACTCTGGGGAATCTTGCAAGCTGGAAAGCACCCGCCGAAGAAGCCACCGCAGCGGGTACTGAAGCGCCTTCTGCGATTGAAGCGGCCTTAGCCGCTGGCATGGACCCCACCGCCGCCTTAGAAGCCACCGCAGCGGGTACCGAAGCGCCCACAGAAACCGCAGGGCAAGCCGGTACGACCGCCATCGGCGGTGGTAGTCGCAGCATCGTTATGCTGGACGCAACAGGCACCAGCGTAGAGGCGTCCGTCGGTTACGAAACCACGGGATTAACCACTGACAACACCCTGACGCAGCCAATACAAACCACTGTCGAACCTGCGCCTGCGCCCGCCGCCACCACGACGCAAAGCGTCAGCTTTACTTCACAAACCACCAACGACGTAACGCCCCGCTTGCAAGGCACGGTTAGCGACCCGAATGCGGTTGTCACCGTCACGATTGGCGGCACCGATTACACAGCCATTAATAACGGCAACGGTACATGGACACTGCCGGATAACACCGTGGCTGCCTTGGTAGAAGGTGGAAACACAGCGACCGTAACGGCTACCAGTCCAGACGGCAGCACCGTCACAGCAACAGGCGTTGTCACAGTAGATACGACTGCGCCACAAGTCACCATCAACTCACAAACCACCACAGATACAACGCCCGCCCTAACAGGCACCGTCGATGACCCGACGGCGACTGTCGTGGTCACAGTAAATGGCGTGGATTACCCCGCAATCAACAATGGCGACGGCACTTGGACACTGGCAGACAATAGCGTCGCCGCGTTAGTGGTTGGTGCGACCCCCGTCACCGTCACCGCAACGGATGCCGTCGGTAATAGCGGCACCAACAGCGGCAACGTAACCATCGAAAATGCGCCCACCACCCTGACGGTTAGCATCAACGACCAACTAACCAACGACAACACGCCGGAACTCACGGGCACCGTCAGCGATAACACCGCCATTGTTGTTGTCACCGTCAATGGCGTGGATTACACCGCTGTCAACAACGGCGACGGCACATGGACACTGCCTGACAATACCCTAACAGCACTGCCCGATGGCCTGACCAACGTCACTGTAACAGCCACCTTGCCAGACACCGGCCGCAGCGCCACCGACACCGGCACCATCACCGTTGACACCGTTGCGCCCAACGATGGCGACAACAAAAACAGCATC
>CAZBNX010000051.1:4765-10128 GCA_964493255.1 uncultured Pseudomonas sp. | reverse complement strand
TCCCAGCGGGAAAAGCATAACCAGCAGATTTTGAACGGGAATACGCAAGCAGCCGAAGAGTGTTAAACCAATACCGGCAGCCGTGAGCAAACTGGACGCGGTGAAGAAGTCGAGTGACAAGCCGCCATTTTCCAGCAATAACGGATATAAACCCAGCGCGTGCAACAGCAGCGCAAGCCAGCCCAGACTACCGAGCAGGCGTCGGTTGGCGGCCTCTCGGCGTGAAAGCAACAAGGCTTGGTAAGAAGCGGTACCAAAGTAGAGAACAGCAGCGGCCAAGCTGGGCAGCAGAGGTGTCATGAGAACCTAGCCATCAGGAGAGCGTGGAACGGGGTTGAGAGGCTTCGAGTCTGGCACAGAATCGCAATCATCCGAAAGTCTGCGGCTGGTATCGGCAGGCGGTTGATTTCGCTATAATCCGCCGCCTTTCTGCCCGCCGACTCTCTAAAGGTTCGTGCATGTTCGAGAATTTGACCGACCGCCTCTCGCAAACGCTGCGTAATGTTACTGGCCGCGCCAAGCTGACAGAGGACAACATCAAAGACACTTTGCGCGAAGTGCGCATGGCGTTGCTAGAAGCTGACGTGGCTTTGCCTGTGGTCAAAGATTTCGTCAACCGAGTCAAAGAACGTGCAGTGGGCACCGAGGTTTCTAAAAGCCTTACCCCCGGCCAAGCCTTTGTAAAAATTGTTCGCATTGAATTAGAAACCCTCATGGGTGCCGCGAACGAGGATTTGCAGCTTAACGCTACGCCGCCTGCGGTCATTTTGATGGCGGGTTTGCAGGGGGCGGGTAAAACCACCACGGCAGGCAAGCTGGCGCGCTTCCTCAAAGAACGTAAGAAAAAATCCGTGTTAGTGGTGTCCGCTGACGTGTATCGCCCGGCGGCTATCAAGCAGCTAGAAACGCTGGCGGCGGAAGTGGGTGTTACGTTCTTCCCGTCTGACATCACGCAACAGCCGGTGGATATTGCCCGCGCAGCGATTGCGGAAGCCAAATTGCGCTTCATTGATGTGGTGATTGTGGACACCGCCGGTCGTTTGCACATTGATACCGAAATGATGGACGAGATTCGTCAGGTTCATGCGGCCATCAATCCCGTAGAAACGCTGTTTGTGGTCGATGCCATGACCGGCCAAGACGCGGCCAATACGGCGCGCGCTTTTAATGAAGCGTTACCACTGACCGGCGTTATCCTGACCAAAGTGGACGGCGATGCGCGTGGCGGTGCGGCGTTGTCCGTGCGTGCGATTACTGGCAAGCCGATTAAATTCCTCGGCATGGGTGAAAAAAGCGAAGCGCTTGATCCGTTCCACCCAGACCGAATTGCGTCGCGTATCTTGGGCATGGGTGACGTTCTCAGCTTGATTGAACAAGCTGAACAGAACATGGACCGCGAAAAAGCGGCCAAGCTCACGCAGAAGCTCAAAAAAGGCAAAGGCTTTGATTTAGAAGACTTCCGTGACCAGCTTCAACAGATGAAAAACATGGGCGGTCTGTCTGGATTGCTGGATAAATTACCTATGTTGGGCGGCGTCAACCTGAGCCAAATGGGTAACGCGCAGCAAGCGGCGGAAAAGCAGTTCAAGCAAATGGAGGCAATGATTAACTCCATGACGCCCGAAGAACGCCGCGATCCTGACATGATTAGCGCCTCGCGTAAGCGCCGCATTGCGTTGGGTTCTGGTACGCAAGTGCAGGACGTAGGGCGTATGCTGAAACAACACAAGCAAATGCAGAAAATGATGAAAAAAGTCACTGCAAAAGGCGGCTTGTCGCGGATGATGCGCGGTTTGGGCGGGCTGATACCCGGCGGAATGCCAAAACTTTAATCGAATTAAGTTTGTGCTGTGGACGCTGATGCGTACCAACAGAACAACGATGAGGGCTGCCTTTCTTTGCCAAAACTCATTGGCAAATAAAAAGGCAGTCCTTAGAATGTGCGGCCCTTTCGGGCCGTAGGCCCTAGTGTGCATTTTGCAAGCACCTACTACAGGAAACAGTTCAATGGTAACTATCCGTCTTGCTCGTGGCGGCTCTAAAAAGCGCCCCTTCTACCACCTGGTTGTGGCTAACAGCCGTTCTGCTCGTGATGGCCGCTTCGTTGAGCGTATTGGCTATTTCAACCCCGTTGCAACGGGTGCTGAAGTTCGCCTGTTCGTTGACGCTGCGCGCGCTCAATACTGGCAGAGCCAAGGCGCTCAAGCGTCTGAGCGTGCTGCTCAACTGCTCAAGGAAGCGGCCAAGGCCTGAGTTTACTAAGTATGCAAGCATCGCCAACATCCACTGAAGAGCTGGTCGTTATCGGCAAGATTGTTTCGGTGTATGGCATCCGGGGAGAAGTGAAGGTTTATTCCTACACAGACCCTCAGGACAACCTTCTGGACTACAGCCAATGGACGCTGACACGCGACGGTGAAACCCGCCATGTGCAGTTAGCCAGTGGCCGCCTTCATGGCAAAGTGTTGACCGCCAAGATTCAGGGACTCGACGACCGCGAAGAGGCTCGCAGCTATGCCGGATTTCTTATCAGTGTGCCGCGCCGTTTACTGCCGGAACTGGATGAGGATGAGTTTTACTGGCATCAGTTGAAAGGCTTGAAGGTTATCAACCACGAGGAAAAATGCCTCGGTAAAGTTGATCACTTGCTGGAAACAGGCGCTAACGATGTGCTGGTGGTTCGCCCCTGTGAAGGGAGCTTGGACGACCGTGAGCGTTTGCTGCCTTATACAGCGCAATGTGTACAGAATGTCGATCTTGCTGCGGGTGTAATGCAGGTCGAATGGGATGCGGATTTCTAACCCATGCGGGTCGGTATCCTAAGCCTGTTCCCAGAAATGTTTGCTGCCGTCAGTGAGTACGGCATCACCAGTCGAGCGGTTAAGCAGGGGCTATTAACGCTTCAATGCTGGAATCCGCGCGATTACACCGAAGACCGTCATCAAACGGTCGATGATCGCCCCTTCGGAGGCGGCCCGGGTATGGTGATGAAAATTAAGCCACTGGAGTGCGCGCTGGCGGAAGCCAAAAACGCATTAGGTGCGGCGGCAAAGGTGATTTACCTATCACCGCAAGGGCGTCGTTTGGAACAAGCGGCAGTCCGCGAGCTGGCAACTGAATCGGCCCTGATTCTGATTGCCGGACGTTATGAAGGCATTGATGAGCGATTTATTCAAACGCACGTTGATGAAGAGTGGTCGATTGGCGATTACGTCCTGTCTGGCGGTGAGCTGCCAGCCATGGTGCTGATTGATGCAGTTACGCGGTTGCTGCCCGGAGCGTTGGGGCACGCGGATTCCGCTGAGGAGGATTCGTTCACGGACGGCCTACTCGACTGCCCCCACTACACCCGGCCTGAGGTGTACCAAGATAAGCGTGTTCCGGCGGTGTTGCTCAGTGGCAACCATGAACACATCCGGCGCTGGCGTTTGCAACAAGCCCTAGGACGAACCTGGGAACGCCGAGCTGATCTTCTGGATAGTCGCTCGCTTTCTGGAGAAGAGAAAAAGCTGTTAGACGAGTACAAGCGTCAACAGAACGATAGTTAACGTATCGATGGCAGGTTTATGCGCCTGTCTACGGAGCAGATGATGAGCAGCAAGAACAAAATCATTCAGCAAATCGAAGCTGAACAAATGACCAAAGAAATCCCGGTTTTCGCGCCTGGCGATACCGTGATTATCCAAGTAAAAGTGAAGGAAGGCGACCGCAGCCGTCTGCAAGCCTTCGAAGGCGTTGTGATTGGCAAGCGTAACCGTGGCCTGAACAGCGCATTCACCGTGCGTAAAATCTCCAGCGGCTTCGGCGTTGAGCGTACTTTCCAAACGTACAGCCCACTGGTTGACAGCATCACCGTTAAGCGTCGTGGTGACGTGCGTAAAGCCAAGCTGTACTACCTCCGCGACCTGTCTGGCAAGGCAGCACGCATCAAGGAAAAACTGGCCTAATCGTCAGCTTCCGTACAAAAAAGCAGCCTTCGGGCTGCTTTTTTGTTGCCTCAGTTCTTGTTAGCCTCAAGACATTCCCATCAACGCAATACGAGGTGTGCTATGGGGTTGCCAACAATGAAGCTGCGTGGCGTGAACTTGGGCAGTTGGTTAGTGTTGGAAAAATGGATGGTGCCCAGCCTGTTTGAAGGGCTGAACGCTACCGACGAAACAACTTGGTGCGCCGAGCTGGGCGAAGCGGCTGGCGAGCGTTTGCGTCAGCATTGGGACAGCTTCATCACGCGCGATGATTTTGCGTGGTTGGCTGCACGGGGCTTGAATGCGGTGCGTATTCCGGTGGGGCACTGGATTTTTGGGCCAGATTATCCGTGGCACCGTAGCTATGGCGAACATCGCTATCCGTTTGTGGAAGGCGGCATCGAAATCCTCGACCGCGCGATGGGGTGGGCGCACGAGTATGGCCTGAACGTCATTATTGATTTACATGCTGCACCCGGCTGCCAAAACGGTTTTGATAACGGCGGCATCAAGGATGTGTGCGAGTGGCATACGCGCCCGGAATATCTGGAACATTCGTTGAATGTGTTGGAAAAACTCGCGCAACGCTACACCGGCCATCCCGCATTGCATGCCATTGAAGTGCTGAATGAGCCGCGCTGGGATGTACCCACTGATTACCTCAAAGCCTATTATTTACAAGCCTATGAGCGCATTCGTCGCCATTGTGCGCCGGAGAACGTGGCCGTTATTTTCCACGATGGTTTCCGTTCTTTCCGTGAATATTTGGGCTTTATGCAAGCGCCTGAATATCAAAATGTGATTTTCGATGTGCATCGCTATCAATGTTTTGAGCGCGGTGATATCGACATGGATATTCACGGCCACCTGTGCAAATCCGCGAGTGCTTGGAAAGAAGAAGCGAACGCTATCATCACCGAACTGGGCTTGCCGACTATTTGCGGCGAATGGAGCTTAGGTCTTGATTTAAAAGTGGTTTCTCTATGGGCAGAAGGGCCGTTTAATCACGCGCTAGAGCGCATGGACGCTTTTCAAGAAGCCACCGCTTATCGCGGATATGCGGCCAGCCAACTGCTGACGTTTGAAAAATACCAAGGCTGGTTTTTCTGGAACTACAAAACAGAAACCACAGCGGCATGGTGTTTCCGCGAATCCGTCGAGCGTGGTTGGTTGCCTTCATCCTTTGCGGGGTGAGTCGCTGAACGCTTGTAGGCCACTGAGGTAGCGTGTGTCGGTGACGGCCTGCAACTGAATATGGCGATGGTACTGAGCGTTACTTTCTTGGCGGGAGCTGATGGTGATGACGGTCACTCCCTCCAAGTCATCCGCTAATAAACCGGGGACGCAGCCGCCTTCGCTGTTGTCGAATGAATCGGCTGCTTCTTCAATCACAATCCA
>CAZBNX010000051.1:0-4665 GCA_964493255.1 uncultured Pseudomonas sp. | reverse complement strand
ACATGCTGATGCTCGTGTTCTTCGCCTTGTAGCAGCGCAATGGCTTCGGAATTTTCGCGCGTGCGCGCCAGCCCAAAACGTAAATCAGCTTCCGCCGTTTGCAGGCGGTTGGTCGCGTTGACCAGCGGGCTGCCCAACAGTTGACCAAAAATAGCGCCCACACCGGCATACACAAATGCCAGCAGCACCATGTAAGCGGGAATTTCGATGCCTAATAACGGCAGTGGCAAGCTACCCGATACCTCCAACAAAATTTCAATAAAACTGCCCAGCACCAAAATGGAATACAGCAACGACAGCGCCAGCGTGAGCGCGCTTTCGGTGACAATGCGAATATCTTCGGCGACGCGCCCGTCGGGGTTGTCGTGGTCGCCGCTGGCAAATTGCAAATGGTAGTGACGATGCCGCGTGAGCCAGCTATCCAGTAATCGTCGTGTAAGCCAGCGTCGCCAATCCAGTTGTAACCAGCGTTTTAAGTAGAGATGCAACGCCGTGACCAGCATCGTCAGGATGAAAATCAGTGCAAACGTCCCAACCAGCGTGGCCAGCTCTTCGACATTGTGGCGTTCGAGGGCGTCGAATAATTCGCGGTTCCAATAACTAATCCAAATGGCCAATGCCACTTGCGCTTTCGTCAACAGCACTAAAAGAAGAACGGCACCGCGTATCCGTGTCTTGTGGCGGCTTTTCCAATACGCCAGCGTTAGGCGCATAAAGTGGCGCATAGGACTGACGGGCGCGGGTGCCTCGTTGCTCATAATTCGTAATCTTCTTGGCGGGTTAAACGAGCAGCGACCTCGGCGGCTCCGCGTAATCCCAAGTAATCATCCATCACGACATACAAAGGGATTTTTTCTAGCAGAGCGCGCATCGGTGGTTTATTGCGGAACGCTTCCACAGTTTTAGGGTCTCGCAGAAAGGGCAGGATACGCGGTGCGATGCCGCCGCCCAAATACACCCCTCCAAAAGCCATGTGGGTAAGCGCCAAATTTCCGGCAACTGACGCATAAATTTGCGCGAATAATGACAGCGTGAACATGGCTTGTGGCTCGCGGCGGGCGGCGGCATTGCTGATATAGGCCGCTCCAGCGGGCGCACCGCCAAAAAAAACATGGATGCGCTCAATGCCTTTCCCGGAAAGCACTGACTCTAAACTGACACGTCCATACATTTCACGCATCCAATCACACAGCGCGGCTTGTCGTTCGTCGGTGGCGGCAAAGTCGGCGTGACCGCCTTCGCTGGGATACACACTATTTTGATGCACCACCGCCATGCCTAAACCCGTACCTGCGCCAATCAGTGCGCGCGTGGCATCGGGTTGCGGTTGCCCTTCTTGTAGCACGATGCGCTGTCCGGTTTTTAGCACCGAAAGCCCGTGTGCTTGCGCTACAAAGTCATTCAGTAGCAACACGCGATGCAGTCCTAACTGCTGGCTGAGGGTTTCGCCGTCTACATCCCACGGTAAATTGGTTAATTTGCAGCGATTGTTAGCCACCGGGCCTGCCAATGCGAGGCACGCCACCGCGGGCTGTTCGTCTGGTTGTAGGAAGCTGGCCAGCAAAATGCTGGCGCTGGCGTAATCGCGGCTCGGAAATTCCGCTTGGCGCACCGTTTGCCAACTGTTGTCGGTTTTCCATCGTCCGAGTAGCAGCCTTGAGCGGGTGCCACCAATGTCTGCGGCTAGAAAAAGCATGGTGCATCTCCTTGCGAATAAAGGGGCTAAAAAGGCGAGGCGGAGTATAGGCCGCACCCAGTCAATCTGTTGGCGGATGCGTTAGCAGTCTGCCAGACTGCTAACTCATCTTGACGAGAATCAATGTTATGTCAGTGCCTGTGCATCCGTTGGTGGAACGATTTTTCGTTTATTTATCATTGGAGCGCGGCGCGTCGGTGCACACCTGTGAGGCGTATGGCACCGACTTGGCGCTCTTTCGACAATGGCTGTTACCGCGCGGCAGCGACCTTGACCGCTGTGACGGTGATTGGCTGCGCGAGTATTTGGCGTGGCGTGAAGAAAGCGGCTATCACGCCCGTTCTACGGCGCGTTTGTTGTCGTGTTTGCGGAACTTTTATGGCTTCTGCCACCTAGAAGGGCTGCTCACCCATGACCCCACGCGCGGCGTGCTGTTGCCGAACCAATCGCGTGCCGTACCGCACTCGTTGAGTGAGGCTGAGGTCGAAGCCTTATTAGCCGCTCCCGCCGTCAATGAAGTGTTAGGGCTGCGTGACCGCACCATGTTGGAAGTGTTGTACGCCTGCGGCTTGCGCGTCAGTGAATTGGTGGCGTTAAAAGCCGAACAAATTAACCTGCAACAGGGTGTGGTGAGGATTCCGGGGCGACGGCATGAGCGCCTGATTCCTTTAGGCGAAGTGGCCTGTGATTGGTTGTTGCGTTATGTGTCGTTTGGGCGCGATGCCCTGTTAGATGGCCGCCCGTGTGACGTGCTGTTTCCCAGCCTGCGCGCTGAACAAATGACCCGCCAAACATTTTGGCACCGCATCAAACTCTATGCGCGGCAAGCGGGTATTCAGCAATCGTTATCGCCGCACACCGTGCGCCATGCGTTTGCAACACATTTGGTCACGCATGGCGCTGATTTGCGCGCGGTGCAGTTGTTGTTAGGGCACCGGCTGTTAAATACAACGCAAATTTATGTCCATATCGCGCGTGAGCGGTTGTTGGCGTTGAGCCAGTCCGGTGCTACGGAAGAAGCCAGCCGCTGCCTGTGATAGTCTGCAAGTCTTCTATTCGTCGTGCAGTTGTGAGGATGTCGATGCGTGCATTTCGTTTCCCTTTGGCGGCTGGTGCGTTATTAGCCAGCCTCTGTGCCGTGGCCGCCACGCCGGAGCAAACCATTCGCCAAACGCTGCAAGCGTTGCAATCTGATTTAGTGGTCGAGTCGGTCACGAACAGCCCGATTGCTGGTTTATATCAAGTGCAGCTCAATGATGGCGCGGTCTTGTATGTCAGCGGTGATGGCCAATATCTGGTGCAAGGCAATGTGTTCAAACTCAGCAATGGTGAAGCCACTAACCTGACCGCCAAGGTAGAAGGTCAAGCGATTGCGAAGAAAATGAATAGTGTGTCGGTAGAGGATATGGTGGTTTTCCCCGTTGCGGCGGGTGTTACACCGAAAACCCATATCACCGTATTTACCGATACAGATTGCGGCTATTGCCAGAAATTACACAGTGAAGTGCCGGAGCTAAACCGTCGCGGTATTGAGGTGCGTTATGTGGCGTACCCGCGTCAGGGTGAGGGCAGCGCAACCTATAAAACCATGGAAAACGTGTGGTGCGCCAAAGACCGCCGCGCCGCGATGACCAGCGCCAAAGCAGGCAAAGACATTTCGGCGGCAGACTGCAAAAACCCCGTGGCGCAGCAATATGAGCTGGGGCAATCCATTGGCGTAAAAGGTACGCCCGCCATCGTGTTAGCTGATGGCCAGATGATTCCGGGTTATCAGCCCGCACCGCAGCTTGCTGCCGCCGCGTTGGCCGCCGCTTCCGGCCAATAAGGGTCGATTGACTAACAATCCGCTGGTTCGTAAGGTTCCGGCTTTTTAGCGGCTCGGACGTCGGGCCGTTTCTTGTAGTGATGATGGGGAAATCAGAGTGAAACCGGTCAAAGTAGGTATCTGTGGGCTGGGAACCGTCGGTGGCGGTACCTTTAACGTGCTTAAACGCAACGCCGAGGAAATTGCCCGTCGTGCTGGGCGAGGCATTGAAGTGGCGCAGATTGCCGCGCGTGCAACCAACCCCCAATGCGATACCACTGGAACCCCCATCTCCAGTGACGTGTTTGAGGTGGCGTGCAACCCGGAAATCGACATCGTCATTGAGCTGATTGGCGGCTATACCGTAGCGCGTGATTTGGTACTCAAAGCCATCGAAAACGGCAAACACGTTGTGACCGCAAACAAGGCGCTGATTGCCGTGCATGGCAATGAGATTTTTGCCAAAGCGCGTGAGAAAGGCGTCATTGTGGCGTTTGAGGCGGCGGTGGCGGGCGGTATTCCGGTCATCAAAGCGATTCGTGAAGGGTTGGCGGGCAACCGCATCAACTGGTTGGCGGGCATCATTAACGGTACCGGCAATTTCATCCTGACCGAAATGCGTGAAAAAGGCCGTGCCTTTGATGACGTGTTGAAAGAAGCGCAAGCCTTAGGCTACGCCGAAGCTGACCCTACTTTTGACGTTGAAGGCATCGACGCCGCGCACAAGCTCACCATTTTGGCCTCGATTGCGTTCGGCATTCCGCTGCAATTTGAGAAAGCCTACACCGAAGGCATCACCGCGCTGACCACGGCTGATGTGAACTACGCCGAAGCCTTGGGCTATCGCATCAAGCATCTGGGTGTGGCGCGCCGCACAGACGCAGGCATTGAATTGCGTGTGCATCCCACGTTAATTCCGGCAGATCGTTTAATCGCAAACGTCAACGGCGTGATGAATGCGGTGATGGTGAACGGCGACGCGGTTGGCAGCACCCTGTATTACGGCGCTGGCGCAGGCATGGAGCCCACGGCTTCTGCGGTGGTCGCGGATGTGGTTGATGTGGTGCGTGCCCTGACCACTGACCCTGAAAATCGCGTGCCGCATTTGGCGTTCCAAGCCGATGCCTTGTCTGACCATCCTATTTTGGCGATTAGCGATTGCGAA
>CAZBNX010000050.1:0-10634 GCA_964493255.1 uncultured Pseudomonas sp. | reverse complement strand
ACAAGGCCATTTAAGCAACGCCAACGCGGAGAAAAACCCTCGCGCCAGCAACGACACCAAAACCCGTCGCAGCAAACCACAGGATGACGATTACCAATTAGCGCAGGCGCTCAACCTGCTCAAAGGTTTGAACATCACCCGCGCCACACCCCAATAAAACAACGGGGCGTTAAGCCCCGTTTTTCTTTCTACAGATGACGGTAATAGCGTTCTAACAACGCCGATAACCCCGCCCGCCATGCGCGCGGCTTCACGCCAAAGGTATGCAAGATTTTTTTGCACGCTAACACCGCATGTTGCGGCTCTTCGGTGGCATCGGGTAACAGGGTGTGAGGCTGCGGCGTTACGGTGCCTTGTAATTCTCCCGGCTGGTAACGACGCGCCTCGGCCAAAATAGCCTGCCCCAGCGCCAAACTGGTGGCGGCTTCTATCGCGCCATAATGATATGTGCCCCATAACGGCGCGCTGCAATCCAACTGCTTCACGATAGCCAGCAACACGCGCGCGGCATCGTCTACTAACGTCGGATTACCACGCCGATCGTCGGCTAATATCAGGGTTTCATCGCGTGCGGCTGCCTGTAGCAGGCGCGCCAACGTACCCTCGCGGCTCTCATCCAGCAGCCACCCAAAACGCAGCAAAATATGTCGAGGGCAGGTCGTGCGTACCAGTTGCTCAAATTGCCACAAGGCTTGCCCCTGTAAACCGAGCGGATGCACCTCATCTTTTTCGCTGTACGCCGTGGTACGCGAGCCATCAAAAACGCGGTAACTCGATGGCTGAATCAAAATGATGTCGTGATGCAAACACAACTCCGCCAACCGCTGTACGGATTGTTCTTGTAATAAAGAACGCTCCATACAAGGCTGATTCGCCTGCAACCAATCGTGGTAATAGGCCAAATTTAACAGCGCATCAGGACGCTGCTCATCCAGAAGCTGCGTTAGCGCCGCAGGCGTCCACCCTCCTGCGGGCGGAACCGGCGCGATAAATTCAATATTTTCTTCGGTCCCTTGGCGCAGCAGCGCCTGACCTAGGGCATTGCCGCCGCCCAGCAGCATCAGACGCATGTGCATACGGGGTTCTCACTTAGCTGTTTTATAAAAGTAGCCCACTTAATACAGGTGTAAGAATGGCGCATTTTATCTGGCTTATAGGCTGATTTTTGATTTTTTATCATGACAATGGCGTGAGGCGCACTTCAATACGCTGTAGCGAACCTGTAAGAAGGGAGAAACACCACAATGACCGATAAAAAAAATTTACCTTTTGGCATACGCGACAACCACAGTCGCGGAAGCGTTGCTCAATTCCTAGCCGATAAAATCACTTCAAACTCTCATCTGTCGATTGTTTCTGCGTACTTCACCATCTATGCCTATGACGCGCTTTCTAAGCAAATGGATAACATTGAGCGCTTACATTTTTTGTTCGGTGAACCACGTTTCATTGCTTCCCTCGACCCAGAAAAAACCGATAAAAAAGCGTTTCAGATTGAAGATGAAGGGCTGACGCTGGCTAACCGCTTACGACAAAAAGATGTTGCACGCCGCTGCGCAGAATGGATTAAAAGTAAGGTCGATATTCGCTCCATCAGGCATAGCAACCTGCTCCACGGCAAGCTCTATCACATTGATGATGGCCGCCGAGAACATGCGTTACTGGGCAGCTCCAATTTTACGCATCGTGGTTTGGGTCTCGCGGCGACTTCAAATATCGAGCTGAATTTGATTGTAGACAGCGACCGTGACCGCACCGACCTCAAACAATGGTTCGAAAGCCTCTGGCACGATGAAAAACTCGTCGTTGACGTGAAAGACGAAGTGCTGCGTTATTTAGAACAGTTTTACGTCAACCATGCGCCAGAATTTATCTATTTCAAGACGCTTTATCATGTTTTTGAACGCTTCCTGCATGAACAGGAAACCGATGCGGCACTATTTGACCAAACAGCCATCATAGACACCGACATCTGGAACGCCTTATTTGATTTCCAAAAAGACGGTGTGAAAGGCGCGATTCATAAAATTAGTACACACAACGGCTGTATTTTGGCGGACAGCGTTGGCTTGGGTAAAACCTACTCTGCACTGGCTGTTATCAAATACCACGAACTGCGTAACCACCGTGTGCTAGTGCTCTGCCCCAAAAAGCTTCGCGCTAACTGGACGCTCTACCTTGCTCATAACAACAGTGAATTAAACCCTTTCTTAAAAGACCGTTTTGCATACACGGTACTGTCACACACTGACCTCTCACGCGACAGTGGCCATGTTGATGGTGTGGATTTAGCCACTATTAATTGGGGTAATTTTGACCTTGTCGTAATTGATGAATCTCACAACTTTCGTAACAACATCAAAGGCAAACGCGACGAAGACGGCAAAGTTATTCGTAAAAGCCGCTATGAACGCTTAATGGATGACATCATTCGGGCGGGTGTAAAAACCAAGGTACTTTTGCTCTCAGCAACGCCCGTTAATAACGACTTAAAAGATTTACGCAATCAAATTTATTTTGTCACCGAAGGGCGTGATACGGCATTTGCCCAAAGTATTGGCATTTCAAGTATTAAAGACACGCTCAAAACCGCGCAGAAAACCTTCTTGGAATGGGCCAAACGTACCGGCCACAAAGACGCCAGTCATTTAATGGACCGCCTTTCTACTGGTTTTTTCAGCCTGCTGGATGAACTCACTATTGCCCGCTCGCGCAAACACATTCAAAAGTATTACCACGCCTCAATGGCGCAAATTGGGCACTTTCCAGAACGAAAAAAACCCTGCTCTATCTTTTCTGAAATTGACCTCGAAGGGCGTTTTTTATCTTACGACAAACTCAATGATGAAATTGATAACTATCAACTTTCGCTCTATACCCCATCGCGCTACGTTATGCCGCAATGGAAAGCACATTACGAAACCGATAACACTTTCAATTTCAGCCAAGCGAATCGTGAAACTTTTCTTACTGGCATGATGAAAGTTAACTTCTTGAAACGCTTAGAAAGCTCGGTGCACTCATTTGCTATTACGATGGAGCGCACCGTGAACAAAATCGAAAGCCTTGAAAAGAAGTTAAAAGCCTTTCAGCAACAACAAGATGCCAAAGCCTCTACTATTCAAATTGATACACTTATTGAGCCAGAAGACGACGACGAGGAATTGGCTGCGGCTTCACAGGTTGGCACTAAGCTCAAATACAACATGGCTCATCTTGATGTCGCTACATGGCTGCGCGATTTAACGCGCGATAAACAACAATTAGATTTATTGGCCAACGCCGCACAAGCTATTAAGTCTGACCGTGATGCCAAATTAGCCGAATTAAAAACACTGATTTTCAGCAAAATTACACAACCCACCACTAATACATTTGGCCAACCTAATCGAAAAGTATTGGTGTTCTGTGCTTTTGCAGATACGGCTGCTTATTTATACGAACAATTAGAAGCATGGGCGCAACAGCTTGGCGTTCACAGTGCGCTGGTTTCGGGCGGGTCACGCCCTAACCGTTGCACATTTGGGCAATCCGACTTTTCTCACATTCTTACGAATTTTGCACCGCGTGCCAAACAACGGCACAAAATTCCTTCCATGCCGCAAGACAGTGAAATTGATCTTTTAATTGCCACTGACTGCATTTCCGAAGGGCAAAACTTACAAGATTGCGATTATTTAATTAACTACGATATTCACTGGAACCCCGTGCGTATTATTCAACGTTTTGGGCGTATCGACCGCATTGGCAGCCCTAATTCCAGCATTCAGTTGGTTAATTTTTGGCCCACACCTGATTTGAATAAATACATCAACCTAAAAGGGCGGGTCGAAGCACGCATGGCATTGGTGGATATTTCCGCCACCGCAGAAGACAACATTTTGCAATCCGACGATTTACAGGACGTTATTCAAGAAGATTTGCGCTATCGTGATAAGCAACTGATGCGCTTAAAAGATGAAGTGCTGGATTTAGAAGATTTTCACGAATCCGTGGCCTTGAACGAATTTACCTTGGATGATTTCCGCATGGAATTAGCGGGCTATATTGAAGCCAACCGAGAAACACTGCACGAAGCACCACTCGGTTTATATACCCTAGTCCCCACACACCCCGATTACCCTGGTATCAAATCCGGCGTGGTTTATTGTTTGCGCCAACGGCAAACGGTGGCCGGTCAAGAAACCATCAACCCGCTACAACCTTATTTTCTGGTTTATCTCCAAAATGAAGGCAGCGTACGTTACAACTTCACCGCGCCTAAACAAATTTTGGAAATTTTCCGCGCTTTGTGCCAAGGAAAAGCCGCACCTTATGCCGCACTCTGTAAACTCTTCGATGAAGAAACTGCACACGGGCAGGATATGGCGCGTTATAACAATTTACTGAATCACGCCATTGCAGCCATCGCGAACCAATTTGGCCGTAAAAATGTAGCCAATTTATTCAGCGGGCGGGCGGGCAAACTATTAGATAATCAAGCGGCCATTAAAGGCAGCAGTGATTTTGAACTTATTACTTGGATGGTCATCAAGGAAAATCATAATGTCTGAACAAAATTTAGTTATGCAACGCGAAACGTTGCAACATGCACTGAAAAATTTTGCTAATAAATCGCTTACACAAGCGGGAAGCGATTTATTAGGCGCTTTGGGCTACAGCAGTGCGAAAACAGTTGATTTAGGTATTACAGCTGAAGAATTCATCAGAAATATTGAATCATTTACGCCAGAGCAGTTAATTGTTGACCGAAATACACTGTTAGCTAATCAATGGAAAAACTGTGCATTCCTGTTCCAATTAACCAACGAAGAAATTCCTTCATTGGCTATTGGTCAAGTATCGCTAACAACAGACCATCAAGTCATACGCAACCAAATTGAATCTTTTTCCTTTTTAGCGATTGAACTAACAGGTGAAGTTTATACACGCACGCAATTAGCCACAATTACGCGAAATTTAAATAAACTCTTTCCAATGCCTGCCATTCTACTATTTAGATATGGTGACTTTCTATCATTAGCCGTTATCGACCGTCGTCAACATTTGCGTGATAATCATCGCGAAGTACTCGATTCGCGTATTACCGTTATTAAAGATGTGAAACTTTCACAACCTCATCGCGCCCATCTTGATATTTTACTACGATTAAGTTTAAAAAACCTTGGCGAGAAAAATCGTCCCAGTAATTTCCGCCAATTATATGATGCGTGGATTGAAACGCTCTCTACACAAAAGCTCAATGAGGCGTTTTATAAAGAGTTAGCCTGGTGGTACATGTGGGCTGTCAAGGAAGTTGAGTTTCCGAAAGGTGGTGGCGAGGAGGCTGATAAGCGCAATGCCATTGGCGTTATTCGTTTGCTAACTCGTTTAATTTTTGTGTGGTTTATCAAAGAGCGTGGTTTAGTACCACAGGCATTATTTGAACGTGACACACTCAGAGCGTTACTAAAAGAAGCACCCGATTCTGCACCAGAATCTAGTAATTATTACCAAGCTATTTTGCAGAATTTATTTTTTGCAACCCTTAATCAGGAAATGGGTAATGAGCGCCGCTGGGCACAAACGGGCAGCGGACAGAAGAATGATTATTTAATTGGGTTGGTATATCGCTACCAAGAGGCTTTTGTACAACCAGAAACCGTTATTCAAAATTATTTTGCACAAGTTCCCTTTTTGAATGGCGGCTTGTTTGAATGCCTCGACGAGCAATTATCTGAGCAAGATTTGGTACGTCGCCCTGATCTCGCAAAACTTGCCGTTAAAGAAGGTAATCAATGGGTATTACGAATAGATGGTTTTTCACGCCGCCCCGAAGCACGCGCCAAAGTACCCAATAAACTCTTTTTTGAAGGTATTGCGGATGCTGGGCTTAATAGTGAATTTGACACTAAAAACAAACGCTACCCAGTACGCGGACTCATTGATTTACTGAATAGCTATAAATTCACTGTTGATGAAAACACTCCCTTAGATGAAGAAGTAGCACTCGACCCTGAATTATTAGGAAAAGTCTTCGAAAACCTACTGGCTAGTTATAACACCGACACACGCAACACAGCGCGTAAACAATCCGGCTCATTCTATACACCGCGTGAAGTGGTGGATTACATGGTCGATGAAGCATTAATTGCTTATTTCGCCCGTTATTTACCTAATGGCGAACAACGAGAAGCTGAATTACGCCAACTGCTTTCCCACGCCAATAACCCGCATTCTTTTAGCACCGAAGAAGCTAATCTCTTAGTTTCTGCCATCGAAAATCTAAAGGTTCTTGACCCTGCCTGTGGCTCCGGTGCATTCCCAATGGGGATGCTGGCCAAATTGTTCACTGCTTTGAAAAAACTTGACCCCGATAACCATAATTGGCGCGCCCAAAACCTCGCACCGCTCGAACAACGCTTGGCATTAGCCAAAAAAACACCCGACCCATTATTGCGGGATAACGAAATTGAAGATGCTGAAGCGGCATTAGAAAAACATAAACAAGACTTTGCCGACCCCTCTTATGCGGATTACACACGCAAACTCTATCTTATAGAAAAATGTATTTTCGGCTCAGATATTCAACCGATTGCGGTACAAATTTCTAAATTACGCTTCTTTATCTCGCTAATTGTTAGCCAACCCATTAAACGTGACAAACCTAATTGGAATATCACACCGCTGCCTAACCTAGAAACTAAAATTGTTGCAGCAAATACTCTGTTTAGCGTTCCACGTCACGGCGTACAAGGTTCTTTATTGAACGACCAAGAAATCACAGAAAAAGAAAACGAATTACGCGAAGCTAACGCCGCTTACTTTGCATCGCGTACCCGCGCAAGTAAATTACGCCGTAAGAAAATTGTACAAACACGGCATGAAGAGTTAGTTGCTTTATTACAACGTGATGGTTTTGTAACGCCCGAAGATGCCGAACGCATGGCACGTTGGAATCCATTTAACCAAAACGATTTTGCTGATTTTTTCGACGTGGAATGGATGTTTGGTATGCCACGCGCCAGCGATAATACCGAATCTGTTTTTGATATTGTGATTGGCAACCCTCCCTATGTACGACATGAAGAAATTAAAGAAATAGCTCCTATTTTGAAAAATAAGTATCAGTATAAATGTGCCGCGAGTCGTGCAGATTTGTATGTATTCTTTTATGAACGCTCTGTTAATTTGCTCAAACCACACGGAACTTTATCGTTTATTACGTCAAACAAATGGTACCGTGCAAAATATGGCGAAAATTTACGTCAATTTATGGCTACACATACCAAATTAAAAGCCATCATTGATTTTGGTGATGAAGCGGTATTTACTGCCATTGCTTATCCAACCATCGTTGTTGCAACACGTCGCGAAAATCACTTAAAAGCAATCACTGAAAATGATGTATTACGCGCCCTAAACTGGCAACAAACGCATCCAGTAGAAAATTTTCCTATTGTATTCCAAAAAGAATCCTTCGAAATTCCACAAACAGAATTAAAAAAACAGGGCTGGCAATTAGAAACACCTAAGAAACGCAAACTCTTAGCGCACTTACGCGCAGCCGGACAACCATTAGGCGATTATGTCAATGGGCGTTTTTATCGAGGAATTATTACTGGTTTCAATGAAGCCTTTGTTATTGACTCTGCCACTCGGGAACGTTTAATTGCTGAAGACCCTAATTCCGCAGAAGTAATCAAACCTTATCTGCGTGGCCGTGATGTGAAACGCTGGAAAGTGGAGTGGGCAGAACTATACTTAATTGCGTTTCCACATGGCTTTCATAAAGAACTGCATAAATACCCAGCAATACTTCGCCACTTAACACAATTCCAAGACCAATTAAGCAAGCGCGCACAATGCACCTCTTCACGCAACGGAAAAAATGAAGGACAACACCACTGGCTTGAATTAGATAATAACCCAAAAGAATCTTATTTGGCCGAATTTGAACAGCCTAAAATTATTGTGCCCGCAATTTCATCGGCACCATGTTTTGCTTTAGATTTAAATGGCTACTTAAGCAACAATAAAAGTACAATCTTTTTACCGTCCAAACCTTTATTTGCTCTTGGCATATTAAACTCCAGCATCAATTCTTGGGTATCAACACAAATTTGCTCATCTAAACAGAATGGATTTTTTGACTTTGAACCAAGATACTCAAGCCAACTTTTAATTCCAAAAGCAACAAACTCGCAAGTAAATATAATAGAAAAAATCATTTCAGCTATATTGAAAAATGAAAAAAATCAATTCGAGCGGCTTGTTAATGGGTTGGTTTTTGAATTGTTTTTTCCTGCGGAATTGCATGCAGCTAATATCCGCTTATTTGAAGAGTGTGAGGCTGCTGGGGTAGGGAAATTGGCCGATTTACAAGGCGAGGTATTAGCAGAAGCGGCTGAAGTATTGGCTAATACTATATTTGCTAATAACCATCCTATTTATGCAATGTTGTTTGATTTGCAGGCGCTGGATGTGGTGCGGACGATTGAGGGAACAGCATGAGCCAGCAAGTACGGATTAATACAATAAGCCTGACAGACTTTCGTGCCTTTCCGGGGCCTGCACCCGTTGAGTTTAAAATGGAAGGCCAGAATTTATTAGTTTACGGTGAAAACGGGGCGGGGAAGTCTTCACTTTTTCACGCACTACGCGAATTTTTTTCACTACACCCCAGCAAACCTTTGCGTGATTATAAAAATATATTCTCAAACGAACCCGAAGAAAACTGCCAAGTATTAGTAACGTTTGTTTCAGATGCAGAACAGATTGCTTGGACAACCACGAAACATCCAACGGCTATAAACTTAGATGCCGCTGTTTTTGATTGGTATGACTATTTTGCGCGCGGGTCTAATTTGCGTGTGAGAGATGCCGCATTACGTTGCGCGTGCTTAGATTATCGCGCTTTATTAGATACTAATTACAAACAAGGTAACGGTGCTATCAATCTTTTTAGTATCGCCGTAGAACGACTTTTATACGATTACCCCGCAACAATATCTGGCGGTAAAAGTACAACTATTGGTCGATTATGGGAGCGTGTGCTTGAAGCACTTCCTGTTAAACACACTAAATCAACCATTCTAAATATTATTGAAGCATGTAATGATTTTAATTCTGCATTTAAAGAAGCCTGTACTAATCTAGTTCCACTCATCAATCAGTTAATGCACCAACTTGGTTGGCAAGAAGTTGAAATCAAAGAATGGTCTTTTTCTGGAGTAACATATAATCAGGCCCCACAATTACAGAATAGGGCTATTGAAGGTCAACAACTTACCCCAGAACTGTATTTTCGCGGCCATTTATTAAAAGAACCACAATTTTTTCTCAACGAAGCTCGACTTTCAGCATTAGGTTTAGCCATCTATCTAGCAGGGCGATTAGCCTGCACACCAACAGCCACTCCAAACGCACTAAAACTGCTGGTGCTTGATGATGTACTTATTGGTTTAGACCATTCTAATCGCTTACCCGTTTTGGATGTATTGAAAACTGAGTTTAATGATTGGCAAATTGTTTTACTTACTCATGACCGTAACTGGTTTGATTTGGCACGCGGGCACTTACCTGAAAAAAACTGGAAGTGCATAGAAATATATGAGGGTGACACAAAAGCAAGTTCGCCAATACCAATAGTTAGAACAACACAGAACCGTCCTGCACGCGCACTATTAGAAAAGGCTAACGAATTACTAAATAGCCAATACATTGAAGCTGCCGCTAATTATGCAAGACAAGCATTTGAGTTAGGTATGCGTTCTGCTTGCGAATTAAAGAAAATTGAAATGAGATTTTGCATTGATTCCAAAACACATACCGCACAAGAGCTTTTAGACCAACTGAAAAAATGGCAAGTAAAAGGTAGCATTAAACAAAATGAGTGGGATACAGCATTAAAAGAATTGGAGTTATTTAAAAACGTGGTGATGAATCCTTACTCTCATCCAGATGCGCCAAATATTCCTAAAGCGGAAATTTCAAAAGCAATAGAGTCTGTTGAAAAATTTCTCTCATTAGCTGCAAGGAAATAGTGACTCACAATACGGCAACATTTTAATAACTCATAAAAACCACCCCGTCAGGCTGCGCCTGCCACCCCTCCTAAGGAGGGGAATAGGTACGGCTTTAAATTCCCCTCCTCTGGAGGGGTGCCCGAAGGGCGGGGTGGTATTCTAAAAACGTCATTACTACTTCCATGTTCTGCAAAATATCTTTAACCGGAATACGAATAACCGTTAAACCCAACCCCATTAAATAAGCATCACGCTCGGCATCGTAGGCTTCACGCCCTTGGTGAGAAGCACCATCGGCTTCAATAACTACACCCGTTTCAGCACAGAAAAAATCAACAATGTAATTCCCGATAATTTTCTGGCGGTCAAAATCAAATCCTTTGAATTGTTTTCTTTTGAGCCGATTCCACAGCAAAACCTCGTGCAACATGCCCGCTTTGCGTAATTCTCTAGCACGTTGTTTTAATTTTGGATTAAACGGCAGGGACATATAACCCAGCGTATTTCTCATAGGCTTTCTTCCATGAACACCCGTGTTTCTTAAACCACCCCGTTAGGCTACGCCTGCCACTCCTCCTAAGGAGGGGAATAAGTACACACTCACACTTTCCCGCTTTTAATTCCCCT
>CAZBNX010000049.1:7675-10644 GCA_964493255.1 uncultured Pseudomonas sp. | reverse complement strand
TCATCAGGGCTGGTGCGGCGCTGTGTGGTTTTGCTATTGGTGCGGATAATATCCGGCGGCAAATAGACGTTGCCATTTAATATCTGCGTAATGGCTTCGGTCATTTGCGCGCGCGGGGAAGATTTTGTAATAAAACCCACCGCGCCACAGGTAATGGCTTGCAGTACCACTTGCTTATCTTCTTCAGCCGAAATAATAACAACGGGAATGGTTGGCGCTTCATTTCTGAGCGAAATCAAACCATTTAAGCCGTGCATACCCGGCATATTTAAATCAAGCAGGATTAAATCCAAATCGTCATTGTTGCGGGTGAAATTTAGCGCGCTGTCTAGGTCAGAGGTTTCTATCAATTCGCTATCAGGAAAGCCGCTGCTGATAACGGTGCAAATGGCTTCACGAAACAGTGGGTGGTCGTCGGCGATGAGGATTTTGTACATAGTATTTTCTGCCTAACTGATTGATTTTTATCGTTATTGAAGCTTTAGGGAAGCGCGTGCGGTGTTGCCTGTTGCGTTGGAAGGTCAGCGGTTTGCCAGCCGTCGATGCCATCACTGTACCAGTAAAGGCGCTGATACCCCAAGGCAACGGCGCGGCGGCTGGCGTTCCATGAAAGCCAGCAATCTGCTTTGCAATACACCACGATAGGGTGCGTTTTATCGCCATGACTGACCTGTAACAGCGCCTGCACAAAATACGATAACCACGGTTCGGTGAGTTCGCCTTCGCCGGTATTGGCTAACCACACGCTGCCCGGAATATTGAGATGCGGTTCTTCATTAGAAAATTGCCCGTGAACCCAAGGCCGCCGAAACACGTCGATAAGCGCCGTGTCAGGCCGCTCCGCCAGCAGTTGCTGTAATGCGCGGGTATCCAGTGTTTGCACGCCGTCAAGTGTTTCGGGCGTCGGGCTGCGATAGCGGTCAATGCGATAGCCAGCCGCGTTAAATAACGGCGCATTGTCGGCGTGAATGGGGGTACTCACACTCAGCAACAACCCGCAGCAGCAGCACGCCAACCACGCCCCTAATCGCCCAATTGCCCGTAACGAGGACATAGCAAAAACCTCTTATTTTTGCGGACATTTACCGGCATCCCAGCGCCATTGACCATCCTGCAAAGGGCGGCCAAATCCGGTACTAAAGTAGCGAATTTACGCGCCACGTCGCCAAGCGGCGTGCTGGGGGTTGAAGGTCAGCACGGCGGCGAGGCTGCATCCCAGCGTAACGGCCACGCACACACCCAGCGCCAGCCCGTTCAAGCGTTCATATAAGGCAAAGCGCACCAATTCCACCGCGTGACTAAAGGGATTTAACGCACACAACCAATACAGCCATTCGCTGGCCTCGCGCATCTTCCACAGCGGATAAAGCGCCGACGAAAGAAAAAACAGCGGAAAAATGACGAAATTCATCACGCCCGCGAAGTTTTCAAGCTGCCGAATGCCGTTCGACAGCAGCAGCCCCAACGATGCCAGCAGCAAAGCGGCCAGCAATAACGCGGGCAGGGCAGCCAGCAATCCGATTGCTGGAGGTTGAATGCCATACAGCCACGCAATCGCCAAAAACGCATACACCTGCACCAACGACAGCAAACTGGTGGCTAATAACTTAGCAGCCAACAAAAACGGGCGGGCGAGGGGGCTAATTAACAGTACGCGCATACTGCCCATTTCGCGGTCATACACCATCGACAGGGAGCCTTGCATACCGTTGAACAACAAAATCATGCACGCCAACCCCGGCACTATGTAGGTTTCATAGGTGATGTAGGTGTCGTAGGGTTCGATGATGGCAATGCCCAACGCCGCCCGAAAACCTGCCGCAAACACCAGCAACCACAACAGCGGGCGCACCAATGCACTGAAAAACCGCGACCGCTGCCCCACGAAACGCAACCATTCGCGCCATACGATGCCACGCAAACATTCCCAATAGGCACTCATGGATGAGTCTCCGTTAAACGCGCAAAGGTCGCGGCTAAATCTTCGCCGGGATGCGCCAATTCGGCAGCGTTGCCGTGAGCCACTAAGCGCCCTTTATGCAGAATAAAGAGCGGGTCATCGGTGGCGATTTCGTCGAATAGGTGGGTTGTCCAGAGCACGGTTAAACCGTGTGCCGCGCATAAATGCCGAACATGCGCCGTCAGTGCGTGACGGCTGGCGGGGTCTAGCCCGACGCTAGGCTCATCCAGCAATAACAACGAGGGTTGATGTAACAGCGCGCGCGCAATTTCGACCCGTCGCCGGTGGCCACCGTTGAGCGCCCGCACGGGTTCATGGCGGCGTTCGGTGAGATGTTGCCGCTCTAGCTCTGTTTGAATGCGTTGCGCGGCATCGGCGCGGTGCATCCCGTGCAACGCCGCGTGATAGCGCAAATTTTGCTCAACGGTTAAATCTATATCTAAGGTGGATTGCTGAAAAACCACGCCCGTCATGGCCAGCGCCCGACGCGGATGCGTGCGTAACGAATGCGCCCCCAGTGCAATTTCACCCTGTTGCAGCTCATAAAGCCGTGTCAGAAGTGCAATCAAGGTGGATTTTCCCGCACCATTGGGGCCAAGCAACGCATTAAAACGCCCCGGCTGTACGCTGAATGTCACGTCATCCAGCGCGCGGCGTGCGCCATACGCAAAACTAACGTGCGAAACCTGAAGTGCGGTGCTCATGGCGTCACCACAACGCCCCACGGATAGCGCCCAACTTTGACCGATTTAGTGACTTTCAGGCTGTCCACATCAATCACCGAAACGTCACCGCTCACGCCGTTGGTGGTCAGTAATTGTTTTTCATCCGGCGTGAACGCGAGGTGCCACACGCGACGCCCCACCAGCAAATAATCCACGACCTCCAAGGTCTTGGCATCCACGACGGCAACGTGATTGGCAGGGCCTAACGCCACAAACGCATAGCGACCATCTTTCGTCAATTTGACGCCAACGGGCTGCACTTTGTCGGCATGTACGCCTTTAAT
>CAZBNX010000049.1:4563-7575 GCA_964493255.1 uncultured Pseudomonas sp. | reverse complement strand
AAATCAATCACGCTGATGCTGTTGTCTTTTTCGTTAGAAACGTAAGCCGTAGCCGCCCACAGGGAGCTGTGAAGCGCCAGCAACGGCGCAGCAATGAGCGAAGCGAGCAGTGTTTTTCGCATGATGTATTTATCCTTTGTTGTTGTTTTATCGAGCTATTTGGGCGCGGAGGCGCTGAGGTTGCAGCGGCTTTCTGCTTTATCAAAACCCAACGTGTCTAAATCGGTGACGGGGTGCAAGAAACCCTCTTGCGGCGATGTTGTGACCAACGCGCGCGGCTGCACCACGGGAATCGGCTGGCGTAATTGGCCGCTCCAATCGCGATAACTCAGCTTTCGACCCTTAAAACCATCCAGCGGCAGCTCACCCGATAGGGCTACATGCTGAATCGCCTGCGGTGTCGTGGCGTTGAGGCGTGCGGCTGCCGCGATGCTTCGCACGGCCATCCATGCCGCAAAATCGCGGTCGTTCATCCAGCGGTTGTAGCTGTCTTCAAAGCGTTTTTGCAGTTGCGCCGCGCCGTAGGTTTCCACTGTTTTGTGCCAGCCGGTCGGCGTCAGTCCCTGCGTACCGGCAACGGGGCGCGGTAAATCCGTGTGATAGGGCACATATTCGCCGAAATCGCCCTGTTCATCGGCGACCAAGACGACATCGTATTCTTTGTCGCTGCGGGTGAAGAGCGGCATTTCAGTTTGTGCGCTGCGGCGTTGGTCGTTATCAAATGACCACGTTTTTTCCGCCACAATTTTTAACCCGAAACGCGCCGCTGCACGCCGTAAAGACGCCGCATAAGCACGGTCTTCCTCGGTTTGCCCGACGATTAACAGGGCGCGATTCCAACGCCGCGCGGCTAAAAATTGCCCTAGTGCGTCGGTCAGCATCGCGCGGCTGGGGAGGGTGTGCAGCACGTTCGGCAAACAGGTGTGCGTGCGGAGGGCGTCATCGGCGCTGCCTGCGTTGAATAACAGGCTATCCGGCAACTGTTGGGAGAGCGTTTGCAGCGTGCTGGCGGGCGCATTCACCACGAACACGCGCAACCCTTTGTCGTGTAACGTGCGGGCTTCTGTGAGTAATTGTGCGGCATCGTCGCTGATTGCGCTGTCAAGTTGATAGCTATAGCCGAGAAACTTCCCCGCGCTGTTGCTATCCACAATGGCCAATTCCGCGCCGCGTAAACCGGCGTCGGTTGGCTCCGGGATAACATTCGACAACACCGGCCCACGCTCAGGGCTGTGTTCTAAATAGCCAATTTGCAACGCGGTGGCCGCTTGGGCTGCACTGCCGAGCAGCACGCTACTGACGGCAGCAATCGAACAAAGTAAGCGGCGCATGACGCAATCTCCTAAGGAATAAATTTGAGCTTAGGCAGAGTGTGTAACGCCGAACATATGCAGAAAGTGCCGTTGGTCTCGTTCTAAAGTAGCGGTCACAAGGAAGCAAATCGTGACATCCAAAGCAGGATTCAGGCGGCCCGCCTCTGCTCCCTAAGATGCCGACAGCGCCGCATCACCCTGATGTGCTGTGTCTTGCCCCGAACGTAGGAGCTTCCCATGAACCACCACAAGAACAATAAAACGCTGCTGAAGGCGTTAATTGCCACGCTGGCAATTGGTAGTGCTTCGGCTGTGATGGCCCACGGTGACGTGACCCCGCAAAACGTCAACACCGACGGTTTGGAAAAACTGGGTGACAAATGGCGTGATACCAACCCGTATCGCAAACCAAGCGCCGACAACGAGCGTGCCGTTCATATCGGTGCCTCGGCGTACACGCAAAACTGTGCACGTTGCCACGGTTTAGAGGCTATTTCCGGCGGTATCGCGCCTGATTTGCGTAAGTTAGACCCCGGTCTGGACGGTGACGAATGGTTCAAAGAGCGCGTGATTAACGGTGCCGTGCGGGATGGCGCTGTGTACATGCCGCGCATGGCGGATTACCTGAGCCAAGAGGCGCTCTGGGCTATTCGTACCTACATTGAGAGTCGTGCAGCCTTAATGGAGTAATTCAGATGATGCGCCTGTTGTCGTTATTCGTGTTGTGCCTTGGGTTCTTGGGAATCAGCGTGGGCACAGCCCACGCACAGGTGCGTTCTTTTGATGACATGGTGGCCTCGGGTGTGCTCAAGGTCGCCGTGTATGAGCAATTTCCGCCGTACAGCTATCAAGAAAATGGCCTCGCGCGGGGTATCGACGTGGAACTGGCAGAAGCCTTGGCCAAAAAACAAGGCGTCGCGCTGGAACTGTTGTGGATTACGCCGGGAGCCAAACTGGACGACGATTTACGCAATTTCATCTGGAAAGGGCACTATTTGCGCCCTGACGTGTTAGCTGATGTGATGTTGCGCGTGCCGTATGACCGCGCGTTTTCCCTGCGTCGCAATGACGTGGGTGGCCTCGCTAACGGACAAGTGCACATGTTTGGCCCTTATCAGCGCGAACGCTGGCAAGTCGCGCACGATACCCGCCGTTTGGCCGACGTTCCGAGCATTGCGGTTTTCGCGCATCACCCGATTGGCGTTGAAGTCAACAGCGTTCCTTCCTTTTATATGACATCCGTCACCAATGGGCGTTTGAGTGCTAATACTCGTCACTTTGACAGCACCCAAGCCGCGTTCTCGGCCATGCAAGCCGGTCAAGTAGACGCCATGATGGCGCTGCGCGGCGAGGTGGATTGGCTGGTTCATCAAGCCAACGACCCGCAACTGAAACTCGCTGAAAATGCTTACCCCGAATTGGGGCGTCAGATGTGGGATATCGGCATGGCGGTACACGAAAGCAATCGACAACTGGCCTACGCCCTCGAAGGCAGCGTTGAAGAATTGTTCGATTCGGGTGAATTAGCCGCCATTTATGCGCGATACGGAGCGCGTTATGAAGCGCCGGAGCTGTTCCAAAACTAAGCGCGTTTTACCGTGAAAAGGAGAGGGGCTATGTCGCTGCCGGTCGCAGGGTTGGTGTTGGGGTTGTTGTTTAGCAGCCCGCTATGGGCCAGCGGTGAAGACCCGCTGCATTC
>CAZBNX010000049.1:0-4463 GCA_964493255.1 uncultured Pseudomonas sp. | reverse complement strand
CCCGGCGCAACCCGCAGCCAACCGGGTTGGGAAGAACGCTTAGGGCACATCAGCGGCGCACGCTTTCCCCTGAACAAGGGTGAGCAGGGCAGCCGGTTGCGCCTCAAAATTTCCCACCCGATGGACAACGGTTTAAGCAGCGGCGTGCCGGAATTTTTTATTGAATTTGCGGAATTACGCGACGCCAGCGGTGCCGTGTTAGCGCGTCTGGAGCTGCAACCGTCGGTGAGTGAAAACCCTAGCCTGACCCTACAACTCGGCGATGAGCAGCCGGGGCAGCAACTGTGGTTGCGTGATAACAACGGCAACACCTTCACCGCCACTCTCTGAGCCTGATTAGGAGGTTCCATGCGTCGTCTTTGGAGCATGTTGGTGGCGCTGGCCGTCACCGTGCCTGCGTATGCGGCAGAAAAAACCTACGACCTCAAACCCCGCGCTATCGCCGCAGATACTTGGGTTATTGAAGGAACTACCGACAATTTCAGCCAAGAAAACGGCGGTGATATCGTCAATACGGCGTTCATCGTGACGCAAACCGGCGTGATAGTGATTGATACCGGCAGCACGCGGCGTTATGGCGAAGCGTTGCGCGCCGCGATTGCGCGTATCACGCCGCAGCCGATTACGCTGGTGATTAACACGCACCATCACCCTGACCATGTATTTGGCAATCAAGCCTTTGCGGATGTGCCGATTGCCGCGTTAGCGCACAGCCATGAGCTGTTGGCGGAGCAGGGCGCGGCGTTTTCAGACAACCTTTACCGCTTGCTGGGCGATTGGATGCGTGGCACGGAAGTGCGTTTACCCGACCAAACGCTCACGCCCGGCGTGCGTGACATCGGCGGGCATCGGTTACGCATCATGGCGTTAGGTGGTCATACCGGCGCTGATTTGGTGCTCTTGGATGAAACCAGCGGCGTGCTGTTTCCGGCGGATTTGGTGTTTTACCAACGCGCGCTCACGACGCCGCAAAGCCCCGGTCTTGACCGTTGGTTAGCGGACATCGACACCCTTGAGCAACTGCCGTTTCGTGTGCTGGTGCCCGGTCATGGGCCGGTGACAACTGACCATCGCGCGCTGGCGCAGATGCGCGCGTATCTGACGTGGCTAGACCGTTTGCTTCGCACCTCGGCGCAAGCCGGTCTGGACATGAATGAAGTGATGCAAGCGCCCATTCCCGATGAATTTGCCACCATCAGCCTGACACGTTTCGAGCTTGTTCGCAGCGTAACCCATCTTTATCCCCGCTATGAGGCGCAATTTTTCCAGAAATTGTCTGCTCACTGAGTGAATTTGCGACTTTGTGAGAAAAAGCCTACTACCTAAGGCTAAGGTAGAATTGCAATTATCGTATTGCTTTGAATCAAAGGCATTTACACCCTGTAAATCCTGTTTGCACAATGCCTCCGCCACCCGTTTTGCGCTCCGCAGCGGGTGGTAAATCCAAGAACAATCACCGCGTCTTAGGAGGTCCTGCCCGTGCAAATAGGGATACCCCGCGAAACCCGCCCCGGTGAAACCCGGGTCGCCGCCACCCCCGAAACGGTCGCCAAATTGGTGCGCCTCGGTCATCAACTGCTGGTCGAACGGGCTGCTGGAACAAGCGCCGGGCAGACCGATTCCGCCTATCAGCAAGCGGGCGCTCAACTCGTCAGCGCCGCTGAAGCCCTCGGAGCCGAACTGGTTCTGAAAGTGGTTGCCCCCGACAGCCAAGAGCTGTCGCTCATGCAATCAGGCGCTGTGCTCATCGGCATGCTTGACCCGTTCGACCTTGAACATATCGACCGTCTTGCCGCGCACGGCGTGACGGCCTTTGCGCTCGAAGCCGCTCCGCGTACCTCGCGGGCGCAGAGCCTTGATGTGCTGTCATCACAAGCCAACGTCGCGGGCTACAAAGCCGTTTTGTTGGCCTTGGAGCATTACCCGCGCTTCATGCCCATGCTGATGACTGCCGCCGGAACCGTAAAAGCCGCGCGCGTGCTGGTACTGGGCGCAGGCGTTGCCGGTCTGCAAGCGATTGCGACCGCCAAGCGTTTAGGCGCCGTGGTAGAGGCGTCGGATGTGCGCCCCGCCGTGCGCGAACAAATTGAATCGTTGGGCGCTAAGTTTCTGGATGTGCCTTACGAAACCGACGAAGAGCGCGAATGTGCCGCCGGTGTGGGCGGTTATGCGCGCCCCATGCCCGCCAGTTGGTTAGCGCGTCAAGCGGAAGCGGTACACGCCCGCGCGCTGCAATCCGACATCGTGATTACCACGGCGCTGATTCCCGGTCGTGCCGCGCCCACTTTGTTGCGCCCCGAAACCGTTGAACAGATGCGCGCCGGTTCGGTGGTGGTCGATTTGGCGGCGGCGCGTGGTGGTAATTGCCCGCTCACCGTGGCCAATCAGGTCGTGCAGCACCACGGCGTGACGGTGGTCGGGCATACCAACTTACCGGCACTGATGGCGGCGGATGCGTCGGCGTTATATGCGCGCAATTTGTTGGATTTCTTGCGCCTGATTCTCGATGCCGAGGGGCGTTTCCACCTTAATCGTGACGATGACATCGTGGCCGCTTGCTTGATGTGTGAAGGCGGAAAGCGCCTGCGTAACAGCGCCAGCTAATTGTTATCGTCTTATTTATAAAGGGCTTTTTTATGGAACCGATTTCTGACGGTCTCTATAACCTGATTATTTTTGTGCTGGCGGTGTACGTCGGCTACCACGTTGTTTGGAACGTAACCCCCGCGCTACACACCCCGCTGATGGCGGTGACAAACGCCATTTCTGCGATTGTGATTGTCGGCGCGATGTTGGCGGCGGCGCTCACGGAAACCACAGCGGGCACCGTTATGGGCACGCTGGCGGTGACGCTGGCGGCGGTCAACGTGTTCGGCGGCTTCCTCGTGACGCGCCCATGTTGGAAATGTTCAAGAAAAAAACACGCGGCACGGAGGGGCAATAACATGAGCATGAATCTCATTACCGCCCTCTATTTGGCGGCGTCGGTGTGCTTCATTCAGGCGCTGAAAGGCTTGTCGCATCCAGCCAGTGCGCGCTTGGGGAACCTGTTTGGCATGCTTGGAATGGGCGTTGCCGTACTGACCACCGTGGCGCTGATTTTCAAACTCGGCGCAGAACAAGCCAGCCACGGCATCACTTTTGTGCTGGTCGGTTTGGTGCTCGGTGGCGGCGTAGGCACGCTGATGGCCAAGCGCGTCGAAATGACCAAAATGCCGGAGCTGGTGGCGTTCATGCACAGCATGATTGGCTTGGCGGCGGTCTTTATTGCCGGTGCGGCGGTACTGGAGCCGCAATCACTGGGCATCGTGGCGCACATCACTGACCCCGTACCGGCGGGCAATCGTCTGGAGTTGTTTTTGGGCGCGGCGATTGGTGCCATTACCTTCTCAGGTTCAGTGATTGCGTTCGGCAAGCTGTCGGGGCAATACCGTTTCCGCCTGTTCCAAGGCGCGCCGATTGTGTTTGCCGGTCAGCATTTAGTGAACCTGTTATTGGGGTTGCTGGTGGTCGGATTGGGTGTTTTCTTTACCGTTTCCGGCAATTTGGCGGCGTTTTGGGCGCTGGTGGGGCTGGCGTTCATCATTGGCGTGCTCATCATCATCCCGATTGGTGGCGCAGATATGCCGGTGGTGGTGTCGATGCTGAACAGCTATTCCGGCTGGGCGGCGGCGGGTATCGGTTTTTCTCTGAATAACTCGATGCTGATTGTGGCCGGTTCGCTGGTGGGTTCGAGCGGTGCCATCCTCTCGTACATCATGTGTAAAGCCATGAATCGCTCTTTCTTTAGCGTGATTTTGGGCGGTTTCGGTGCCGAAGCAGGCAGCGCGCAAACCGGCAGTCGTGAACAGCGGCCCGTGAAAAGCGGTTCGGCGGATGATGCGGCTTTCCTGTTGAGTAACGCCGATAGCGTCATCATCGTGCCGGGTTATGGGTTGGCCGTAGCGCGCGCGCAACATGCGTTGATGGAGCTGACCGAGCGCCTCACCGAGCGCGGTATTAGCGTCAAGTATGCGATTCACCCTGTAGCCGGTCGGATGCCGGGGCATATGAACGTGTTATTGGCTGAAGCCGAAGTGCCGTATGAGCAAGTCTTTGAAATGGAAGACATTAACGCCGAATTTGGTCAGACCGATGTGGTGTTGGTGTTGGGTGCAAACGACGTCGTAAACCCCGCCGCTAAAACCGACCCGAATTGTGCGATTGCCGGTATGCCGATTCTCGACGCCTACAAAGCGCGCACGATTATCGTCAACAAACGGTCGATGGCCAGCGGGTATGCCGGTTTGGATAACGAACTGTTTTACATGGATAAAACCATGATGGTGTTCGGTGACGCCAAAAAAGTGGTGGAAGATATGCTCAAGGCGGTTGAGTAATTTAAATCCTCCCCCGGCCCCTCCTTTTTCAAAGGAGGGGTGAACGGCAAAGGCGTGGTGCTTGTGGCTTCCCCCCTTTGAAAA
>CAZBNX010000048.1:0-11104 GCA_964493255.1 uncultured Pseudomonas sp. | reverse complement strand
TCGTATTGGTCGAGCAAACTTAAATAATCGCGTCCTTGTTTACCCCATGCGGCTAACAGTGGGTGCGCGTGTTGGTGCAGCAATTCAGGCGCTAATAAATCCGGTTGACCCGCTTTGCGCGCATGGCGGCGAATTTCAGCACGCAATAACGCTTGGTCGGTGATGATGTCGCCCCAATAGTGGCGACACGGGTTACTCACACAGAGCAACACTTGGCAGAAACGCGCCATAGCGGCCAGCGCTTCAACCGTTTGTGCAGGCAGCGAAGAAATACCGAACACAATCACGCGACGCGGCAAACCGGCGGGCGCGTGGTCGGCGTTGGCCAACGCTTCGACAAACCGAGGATGCACACCGGCGCGGCTGCTGGCCACTTCTTGGTGCCCCACATCCGCCAACAAGGCGCGCCATAAAGCAGGCTGCCAACGCTGTTCATGTTCTAACGCACATTCGCCCTTGCGCGTGCGTAATTGGTCACGGTCTTGTGCCCAATCGGCCAGCCAATCCGCGCGATAAACCTGATATTGGTCGAATAAATCCGCGAGGCGCTCCGCCAACTGATACCGCTTCCGCAAATCGGCGTCATCGGCCAAAAAGTGGCGCAATGGACTGAAACGCTCGTCCTCAAGCAGCGACGGCAACAGACGCAATAAACGCCATGTCAGCGGCTCTTTATCTAACGGAGAACGCTCGGGAATGGTGTGGCTACCCAAAACCCGCCGATAATTTTCCCAGAGAAAACGTGCCGGTAATTCAACCTGCACCGCTGCCGCGATTCCCCCCGCACTCGGTTCCGCCAAGGCTAATTTTAGCCATTGTGCAATGCCGTTGCTTTGCACCAAAAAGACTTCATTTTCAAGAGGATGCAGCGGATTCTTTTGCATCCAATCAACGACTAATGAGCGGAGGTCTTCAAGGCGATTGCCGTGAAGCACCATAAAACCGGGGGTTAAATCGTTTTGCATGTCGCGCGCTCCTCTCAGGCGAAGAGCGCGCAGTCTGCCAGACCGCCGCGACAAGATGTGACGCCAAAAAGCGAATTACCCGCGCGAACGCTGCGCCAAAATGGAGGTCACGCGCGTGGGTTTACAGTTGAGATACGCCGAAGAACGCAGCCATTTGGGGTCGGGATACCACGAAAAAATGAACTGCCCTTCTTTCAGGTTATCAACCACCATTTGCGCCACTTCAGGCCGCACGGCTGGACAGCCCAAACTGCGCCCCAAACGCCCGCCTAGCTGGTCAACAATATCCGGGTCAACGTAATCCGCGCCGTGTACCACGATGTCACGCTCACGGGCGTTATCGTTGACGCCGGGTTCTAAACCGTCCAAACGCAGCGAATAACCATGCTGCCCAACGTAGCTTTCTGCGGTCAGAAATAGCCCCAAACTGGATTGAAAACTGCCATCTCGGTTTGAGAAGCGCGTGGCGTGGTTATCGCCCGACTCACGTCCATGCGCCACAAAATCCCGCAGCAGCAACCGCTGGCGACGCAAATCAAAAATCCACAATCGACGTTCTGTAGAAGGTAAAGAGTAATCAATAACGGCTAAACGCGCGGCACGCGGTGCGCCATTATTCAGCGCGCAATTCATCGCAGCCACCGCATGACGTAACGCCTGAGGGTTCAACGTAGGTGCGGCTTTGCTCAAGGTTTTTTGCAAAGACAGTGTAGGGCTGCTCAATGCCAACGCACTCGCCGAAAATGACAAGCCCAACACGAATAAAACTGACGAAAACCAAGGCATTTGAATCAGTCGCTGCATAAAAAAATCTCTCAAGACGTGAATCTGCCCAAAATAATTTGTGACGATTTTATAGAATCGTCACGTCCAACCGCTATTCGACGGAAACCGTCGTCGTTTAGTTCCCTTCGGCACAATACCGAGCATTCTGGCGATGCCCTCGGCAATGGAGTGAAACGCTTGTCTGGAAAAATGACCGTTCGGTTAGCCCTTGCGCTGACCGCCGCCTTTGTAACTATGAACGCTGGGGCAGCTACGTTACCGACGCAGGCTCCAGAGGTATTGGCGTGTGCCGCTCATCCTATTACGCTGGACGAAACCAGCAAAAACGCTCTACAGGCGTTCTACCAGAATGTTGATTTTGCGCCACAGTGGTCGCCGGAGAAACTTCAGCAGCTCACTGCACAACTTGAACACCTCGCTGACGACGGCCTCAACCCTGAGTATTACGAAATCACTGCGTTACGCCAGACAAATACAGGCGAAACACAAGAAACATGCCGCGAATGGCTGGCCAGCTACGCCTATCTAACCGCCTTGCAACACTTACAATTTGGCGCGACGCGCACAAAAGCACGCGACCCTTTCTGGCGTGCTGACAGCGTTGAAACACCAGCCTCACAACTGGATATGACGCACGCTGTTCAAGGGCTGCAAGACATCGCCAGCGCATTCCAAAACGCGCGCCCACAAAGCGCGCAGTACCAAGCATTGCGGCGCGTTTATGCCACCGTGCGACACCAACCCTTGCAACGCTGGTCAGAAATCCCTGATGGCCCTATGTTACGGCCCGGCCACGACGACGTTCGTGTTCCGGCTTTAACACGCCGACTGGTAGCCGAAGGCTATTTACCGGCTAATACGCCCATTAAATCCACTGACACTTATTTTTCGCCGCCATTAGTTACCGCGTTGCGTGAATTTCAAAAACGTCATCATGTACAAGCCGATGGTGTTTTAGGTCAAAGTACGCTGAACGAATTGAATATAACGCCACAGATGCGCCGTGACCAATTACGCGCCAATTTAGAACGCTGGCGTTGGCTGTCTAAAGAATTAGAACCTGATTTATTATTAGTCGATGTTGCAGGCGCAGAATTGTTCCTTTACCAAGAAGGGCAAGAAAAATGGCGTACCCGGGTACAAGTAGGCCGCGCTGAACGCCCTACACCTTTATTGAAATCACGCCTCAGCCACATGACATTAAATCCAACGTGGTCGGTACCGCCTACTATCTTTAAAAAAGATAAACTCCCTGCGATTCAACAAAATCCAGAATACCTTGCACAAAATCGCTTCAGCGTATTAGACATGCAAGGCAATACGTTAGACCCCACAACAATTGATTGGCAAAATCCCGGTGCTGTTTTATTGCGCCAAGATGCAGGCACTCATAATCCATTAGGGAAAGTTGCTATTCGCTTTGGAAATCCCTTTTCCGTTTATTTACACGACACGCCAAGCCAAGCTCTATTTGAGAAATTACCGCGTGTTTTTAGTTCTGGCTGCGTGCGTGTAGAAAATGTATCGCGCTTAACTGAGCTGTTGCTTGAGCGTAGTCATCAAGCGCGTAAAACTGAAATTTCCGCATTACAAAGCAGTGGTAAAACACGGAATGTTAGTTTGCCCGGTGAGCTGCCTATCTTAATTGCTTATTGGACCGCTGGTGTTAATACACAGGGGGAGCCTATGTTTCGTCCAGACCTTTATCAATATGACAAGCGCGTGATTAACGCACTGAATGCACTGTAGTCACTGACCTGTCCTCACTTGGACGATAGGTACTGTTAAAAGCGGGCTGGCCTCGTATACTTTGCAGCCCGCGATACGCCCCCATAGTAATACGTTAAGCTAAGTTGTATTGGGAGCCTCGCTAATTCACTAGAGGAACTCGCGTGTTAACGTACATTTATATTATCGCGATCACTGCTGAAGCCATGTCCGGTGCATTAGCTGCCGGGCGGCGTAACATGGATATGTTTGGCGTTGGACTCATCGCATTCGTTACCGCATTAGGTGGCGGCACTGTACGCGATATGTTGCTAGGCAATTTTCCCGTCGGCTGGACACAGCATCCAACATATATTTATCTCACTATTGGCGCAGGCTTATTAACGATGTTAGTAGCGCGTTTTATGCACCACTTGAGAAAAATATTTCTATTTTTAGATGCAATGGGCTTAATTGCCTTTACCATTATTGGGTGTAATGTTGCGTTAAAACTTAATTATTCAACACCAGTTGTCGTCATGGCCGGTATGATTACGGGTATTTTTGGCGGCATTTTACGCGATATTCTATGCCAGCGAGTGCCGGTCGTATTACGGCATGAACTTTATGCCAGTGTATCCATGATGGTGGCCATTTTTTACTTAATCATGGAGCACTTGCAAATTAATCACGACATTATATTGCTGTCCTCTTTCGCATTTGGCTTAGTATTCAGAATGGCGGCTATTCGCTGGTCTTGGTCATTACCTGTTTTTTCATATCAACCGGGACGCTGGGAAGATTAATTAATACGCCTAAACGCAGCTCACAAAATACGACGTGCGCCTAAATAACTACGCTGCCAATAGTTATTGTTTATAAAGTCTAGGCGCACGGTACCCCCTGTACGCGGGGCATGTACAAAACGTCCCTCACCAACATAAATACCCGCATGACTCACTTTACCGCTTCCAGCCGTAGCAAAAAATACCAAATCGCCAGAGTTTAGTTGCTGAAAACTGATACTCGGCACAGGCAGGTTAATCATTTCTTGTGTTGTGCGTGGCAGTTGTACACCCGCCGTTTTTTGATAAACATAAGCAATAAGACCACTGCAATCAAAACCACCTTCAGGTGTATTTCCTCCCCAACGATACGGCGTTCCAACCAGACCAATAGCATGAATTAAAACATCTTCGGCAACCCCTGACGTATTACGCTCCATAATAGTTTGCGTCGGTGTTTGGCTACAAGCCGTTACGAATAATATAATACCTAAAAAAAACACCCGTACTGAAAACATAAAATAAGCCTTTTTTATTTATTGAGCCAATATAAGTATGGCACAAAAAATTGACATCAAAAAAGCCCACACCGTTTCCGGCATGGGCTTTCAGTATCGCTAACGATTATTTATTTATTATCCACAACACGCTTGGCTGTTAGATAACGTGCATTCCAATAATCACTGGACAGTTTATCTACACGCACACCGCCACTCCGCGAGCTAGAAGAGTGAATAAAACGATCGCCGCCTAAATAAATGCCCGTATGATTAATACGGCCTCGGCTGGCAAAAAACACCAAATCGCCGGGTTGTAAATCATGACGGGAGATTTTGGGGGAAGGCAAACTGGCCATTTCGCGTGCAGAGCGCGGCAGCGTAATGCCCGCTTTTTCACGGAATAAAAAGCTCACGAAACCGCTGCAATCAAATCCCGTTTTAGCGGAACTGCCGCCAGCCCTATAAGGCGTACCAATCAGCTTAAAGCCCTGCTCAAAGAGCGCGCCTAAGCTAGGTAATTGGTACAGCTTACCTTTAAGGAAGGTGATAGACGTTGCAGGCTCGACCTCAGCATTGGCTTCGTGTTCATCAAGAGCCTGTGCCTCTTCGTCCTGTTGCTGTTGCAACTCAGCCGCACGCACGGCTTCTTTGAAGAGTGAGTCGGGTGTTTGTGCAATCTGAACCGAATCCTGTGCCAAGGAAGCTGACGGCGTATCGGGTGCGGTAGTCGCGCAAGCCGTCAGCAGCAGGGTCAGAGTGATTGGCACGAGGGGTGCGAAGCATTTGAGCATGGGCACAACCGTGTCGTTTGAATGAGTGAAAAGGAAGCGTGACTATGCCGCCGACTTTTCGTATTTGCAAATTTTATCGCCCCAAATGTGACGCCCCTTCACGACCATTCGTCGAAACGACCTTTTTATAAACTCATCACATCAACAAAACGCGGCGTCGCGGCGTCATCAATCCGTAACGACATAAAATCAAACAAATTTCTATCGGCTAACTGCGAAGGATGCACATTTTGTAACGCGCGGAACATGATTTCAGTGCGTCCGGGGGATTTACGCTCCCACTCATGCAGCATTTCTTTCACCACCTGACGCTGAAGATTCTCCTGCGAGCCGCACAAATTGCACGGAATAATGGGAAATTCTTTTATCTTCGCGTAAGCCTCAATATCGGCCTCACTGCAATACGCCAGCGGACGAATCACCACATTGCGTCCGTCATCGGACAGCAGTTTAGGCGGCATCGCTTTTAGGGTGCCGCCATAAAACATATTCAGGAAAAACGTTTCGAGAATGTCATCGCGATGATGGCCGAGCGCCATTTTGGTTGCACCAATTTCGTCGGCATAGGTGTACAGGGTGCCACGTCGCAAGCGCGAACACAGCGAGCAAGTGGTTTTACCTTCAGGAATTTTTTCCTTCACGACGGAATAGGTGTCTTTTTCAATAATGTGATACGGCACACCAATAGATTGCAGGTACTCCGGCAACACATGCTCAGGAAAGCCGGGCTGCTTCTGATCCATATTGACGGCCACAATTTCAAACTTAATAGGCGCTACTTTCTGCAAATACAGCAACACATCCAACATGGTGTAGCTGTCTTTTCCACCCGACAAACACACCATGACCTTATCGCCATCTTCAATCATGTTGAAATCGGTGATGGCTTCGCCTGCCAGACGGCGGATACGTTTTTGTAGCTTATTTTGGTTGACCGAGAGGGTGCCCATGCGTTTGAAATCCGGCGAGTTACAAAAAGCGCCGATTGTACGCGAAAGCCTACAAAGCCACAGCCGCACGCTCACGCGCATTTTGTCAAAATAATGACGCTTTATATTTCCGACGAGCGGTCGATGTGGCCTAAGCTGCGTTGCGGATCAATTTGGTCACGGATGCGCTGCTTTAGCACCTTGGCTTCAGGAAAACCGCCATCCACTTTACGCTCCCACACGCACACACCCTCGCAAAGAATTCGAAACACACCACCCGTTCCCGGCTCCAAACTGACAGCGCCTAAGTCCTCCGCAAAGGTGGATAACAGCTCTTGCGCCAACCACGCGGCACGCAATAGCCACTGGCATTGCGTGCAATAAATAATTCGTACTTCTGGTTTTTCACCACGCATGAGCGGCTTAACCCCCTGCTAAAACGCGAATAAATACACTCTCTGGCTATTTTTAGCTAATAAGCATTGCCTAAGCAGAGATTAGGCGTTAGGGTTGCCGCCGACTGTGTTGCAATGCAAGCGTTACTCGACTGGTTTAGATCTTGATCCAATCCCATCGCGGTTTTTCTGGCTCCTTGCACTCAGTTATGGCACCGGGCTTTTCCGGTATCATGTCAACACTGCCCAAGGAGACTTCCATGTCCAATCGTCAAACTGGCACCGTTAAGTGGTTCAACGATGAGAAAGGCTTCGGCTTCATCACCCCCCAGAGCGGCCCTGACGTTTTCGTTCACTTCCGTGCTATCAAAGCCGACGGCTTCAAGACTCTGAAAGAAGGCCAAGCTGTGTCCTTCCTGGTTGTCCAAGGCCAGAAAGGTCTGCAAGCTGACGAAGTTCAGGTCATCTAAGACCTCTGCCTTCGCGGCGACTGTGCAATAACCGCGCAGCGACCGAAAAAGTGCCCACGCCTATGCGTGGGCATTTTTGTTTTTAGCGTCAAAAAAACACTCCTTTAGCCGGTTTGCATGGCTGCACATTTTCCTTATACCATCGGGTCTTCTTAAAAGAGCACCCTATTGTTGGCGTGCGTTCCGCTGTGGCCTCACCTTTCGGTTAATCCGGGGACGTTTCCGCAGCCTGTCTACAGGTAGTAAATAATAATGAGCGTTCGGCACTTTCTCTCGTTGATGGATTGCACACCTGAGGAGTTGTCCGGTCTGATCCGCCGTGGCATGGAATTGAAAGCACTACGCCAGCGCGGTATCCCGCACCAACCCCTACCCGGTCGCGTTCTCGGCATGATTTTCGAGAAGGCTTCAACTCGCACCCGTCTTTCTTTTGAAGCTGGCATGATTCAGCTCGGCGGCCAAGCTATTTTTCTGTCGCCACGCGATACCCAATTAGGTCGCGGCGAGCCCATCAGTGATACAGCCATCGTTATGTCACGGATGCTGGATGTGGTGATGATTCGCACCTTCGCGCATCAAAACGTGTTGGATTTCGCAGCGAATGCGACAATCCCAGTCATCAACGGCCTTACCGATGACCTGCACCCCTGTCAGGTACTCGCTGACATGCAAACCTTCGTTGAGCACCGTGGCTCCATTCAAGGCAAAACCGTGGCATGGCTAGGCGATGGCAACAATATGTGTAACACCTACGCACAAGCCGCCGTCCAGTTTGATTTCCATCTGAACATCGCCTGTCCCGAAGGGTTTGAGCCTAAACAGGAATTCCTCGACCTCGCTGGAGACCGCATCACCATCACACGAGACCCGCGTGAAGCCATCGCCGGTGCTCACTTGGTCAGCACAGACGTGTGGGCGTCGATGGGGCAAGAAGACCAACTGGATGCACGAATTGCACGCTTCCTGCCGTACCAAGTCAGCCGCGAGCTGTTGGATTTGGCCGCGCCAGACGTTTTATTCATGCACTGCCTGCCCGCCCATCGCGGCGAAGAAGTCAGCATGGATTTACTAGAAGATCCGCGCTCTGTCGTTTGGGACCAAGCTGAAAACCGCTTGCACGCTCAAAAAGCATTGCTTGAGTTCCTGCTGCCCACCGCCCAATAAGCCCTCATCCAGTGCCTGCACCCATGACCCATGAACTGCTGCTCTGCCTGCGCGACATATCGTGCGGCTATCGTGAACAACCGGTCGTGCAGCAGCTTCATTTGCACCTCAACGCGGGCGACATCGGCTGTCTGCTTGGCCCGTCGGGGTGCGGCAAAACCACTACATTGCGCGCTATTGCGGGGTTTGAGCCTGTTCACACAGGCTCCATCGAATTAGCCGGTAATGTTATTTCCCGCGTGGGCTTCACACTCGCGCCCGAAAAACGCCGTATTGGCATGGTGTTTCAGGATTACGCACTTTTTCCGCACCTTACTGTGGCGGAAAATGTCGCGTTCGGTATCCGCCAACACCCTGAACGCACGCGCATCGCCGCAGAAATGTTGGAATTGGTGAACCTAAGCGCGCTGGCCAAACGCTACCCACACGAGTTATCCGGTGGCCAGCAGCAGCGCGTGGCGCTCGCCCGCGCGCTGGCACCCGAACCCCGTTTACTGCTGCTGGACGAACCCTTCTCTAACCTCGACGGCGAATTACGCCGCCGCCTCAGCCGCGAAGTCCGCGACATTCTCAAAGCACGCGGCACCAGCGCCATCCTCGTCACGCACGACCAAGAAGAAGCCTTCGCCGTCAGTGACCAAGTAGGCGTGTTCAAAGAAGGCCATTTAGAACAATGGGATACGCCGTATAACCTCTATCACGAACCCCAAACGCCCTTCGTCGCCAGTTTTATTGGGCAAGGTTATTTTGTGCGCGGGCAGATGCTCAGTCCCGACAGCATACAAACCGAGCTAGGCGTTATCCAAGGAAACCGCGCCTACCAATGGCCACCCGGCAGCGCCGTAGATATGCTGCTACGCCCCGACGACATCCTCCCCGACCCTCTCAGCCCGCTGCGCGCGCGTATTATCGGCAAAACTTTTTTAGGTGCTTCTACGTTGTACCGTTTACAACTTAATACGGGCACACAATTAGAATCATTAGTCGCCAGTCACACCGATTATTCATTAGGTGAAGACATTGGCATTCGCGTTGCCGCCGACCATTTAGTCGCTTTTCCCGCACAGGGCAGTATTGCAACGCAATACTAAACGACTACCCAGCGCCATTTTTATTGCCCGCAGTATTTATACCGCCGACAAAATAAATACTGTATGCAAGCGTGTTTTTTATTTTCAAATTAAAGCTGCCCTTCTGCTCGTTATTGGTTATCGTGCGGCATGAACATACCTCTAATGGTTTATGCACAGAGAAAACCACATGCTGGAATTACGTCACCTCAAAACCCTGCTCGCCTTGCGTGAATCCGATAGTTTGGTTGAAGCAGCGGAACGCTTACACCTCACACAATCCGCTTTATCTCACCAATTCAAAGAGTTAGAAGACCGCCTCGGACTGCCATTGTTTATCCGTAAAACCAAACCGGTGCGCTTTACCAGCGCAGGTTTACGCTTATTACAACTGGCCGACGCAGTTTTACCGCAATTACGCGCTACAGAACGCGATCTTGCGCGTCTTGCAGGCGGCACCGCTGGACGTTTACATATGGCGATTGAATGCCACAGTTGCTTTCAATGGTTAATGCCCACTATTGACCAATTTCGCGATGCGTGGCCAGAAGTTGAACTGGATTTAGCTTCTGGTTTTTCTTTTGCCCCTTTGCCAGCATTAGCGCGCGGTGATTTAGATTTAGTCGTTACATCTGACCCCATCGACATTAACGGCATTATTTATATACCATTATTCACCTATGAGGCACTATTAGCCGTTGCTAATTCGCACCCTCTGGCAAATAAGCCATTTATTAATGCTGCTGATTTAGCACAACAAACACTTATTCATTACCCTATTGAACGCGATCGCCTCGATATATTTACCCGATTTCTCGACCCTGCCGAAATAGAACCAAAAGCTACGCGCACCGCTGAAATGACCGTAATGATGCTGCAATTAGTCGCCAGTGGACGCGGCGTGTGTTGTTTACCTAATTGGGCGGTTTATGAATACAGCGCCAAGGGTTATGTGACTGCCAAAAAAATCGGCGAAAAAGGCTTATATGCCACCCTTTATGCCGGTATTCGCGCCGATATGTTGGAAGCGCCTTTTATGCAGGATTTTTTATTAACAGCTAAAGATACATCGTTTGCGACCTTAGAAGGGGTCAGTGCTGCGCGCGCATAAAATTGTTTATTTTCTGAAATTATCGAAAAAAACGACACAACCTGTCGTACCGCTGTGCAAATCTGTCGCGCTATTGCGCACATAGGCATCAGGAGCCATCACAGAATGACCAACGCTCTCAAACAAGGGCTTGAAGCTCGCCAACAAAAAGTCCAAGTAGCCAAAGATTATCTGGCACGCACCCAAACGCTGTTTGAGCAATTCGGCAGCCAAGAACTGAAAACTTCGCACGCTCGCTTTACGGAATTGTTGAGTGCGCTTAATTCAGATTCTATTCGTTTAGTGGTTCTAGGTGAATTTTCGCGTGGTAAATCCAGCTTAGTAAATGCCCTGCTTGGTATTGAATTGCTGCCTACCTCTATGGAAGCCACTACCGCCATTAACACGTTCGTGCGCGCCTTGCCAGAAGGGCTTTCGGATCGTTTTATTCG
>CAZBNX010000047.1:9128-11231 GCA_964493255.1 uncultured Pseudomonas sp. | reverse complement strand
TTGTTGAGCAGTGCTGCCGCAACGTCCGCGATGGCCGCGCCCGAAACCTACAGCGTAGACAACAGCCACACCTTTGCGCGTTTTTCTTACACGCATTTGGGGCTGTCTACCCAGTTGAGTCGTTTTGATAAAACCAGCGGCACCGTGGTGCTGGATAAAGAAGCCAAAACCGCGCAAGTAGACATCACCATTGACACCACGTCGGTGGCGACAGGTTCTAGCTTGTTCAATGAACACATCCAAGGCGCTGATTTCTTGGATACCGCGAAATACCCTACCGCCACGTTCAAATCCACCAAAGTGCGTTTTGAGGGTGAAAAACCGGTCGCTATTGACGGTGATTTGACCATCAAAGGCGTCACCAAACCCGTTACGCTGACCGTGACGCATTTCGTCAACACCTTGCACCCAATGCGCCAAAAAGACGCCATCGGTGCGGACGCGCAACTGGTCATCAAGCGTACTGACTTTAACGCCGGTAAATATGCGCCGAACGTCGGCGATGATGTAACGATTAGCATCGCGTTAGAAGCCATCAAAAAATAAGCCTTTATTGCGCGTCGTCTTGTGTGAAGGCGGCGCGCTTTGTCCAGCGCATCGGGAGCACGCCCATGTTAGACCTCCGACCGGCCAACGCACGCGGTGTTGTCGATTATGGCTGGCTACGCTCAAACCATAGTTTCTCGTTCGGTCATTACTACGACCCGCAGCAGATGGGATTTTCTGATTTGCGTGTGATAAATGATGATTTCGTTGAGCCGGGTTACGGCTTCGAATCGCATCCACACCGCAACATGGAGATTTTTTCGTATGTGCTGTCCGGTGCGATGGCGCACCAAGATTCGACCGGCGTAGGTTCGGTGATTCGCCCCGGTGATGTGCAAGTCATGAGTGCCGGGCGCGGCATTCGGCACAGTGAATTTAATGCGTCCGCCACTGAGCCGATGCGTTTTTTGCAAATTTGGATTGTGCCCGACCGCAGCGGTGTGGAGCCGCGTTATCAGCAAGCGCATGTTAGCGAGGCTGAACGGCGTGGGCATTTGCGCCTGATTTTGTCACCCGATGGCGCGCAAGATTCGTTGTTGATTTATCAAGATGCGCGCGTGTATGTCGGTTTATTTAATGGTGATGAGCAACAGCAGTTTGCGTTACCTGAAAACCGCTTTGCTTATGTGCAGGTCGCGCGCGGGTCGTTGAAGCTGAATGGCCAGCGTTTGCAGGAAGGCGATGGCGTGCGCGTGCGCCACGTTCAGACGCTGCATTTCAGCGAAGGCCAGCACGCCGAAGTGGTTGTTTTCGATTTACGCCCTCACGAATAATCCATGCTTTGCGCGCTTTCGTGCCGCGATTTAATGCGTTTCTGGGGGCGGCGGTTTACTGTCCAGCCACCGCTTTATTACCCACACGCCCTTTTTGCAGCGTGATTTGATATTCCTTGCCGTCCGTTTCGCGCTGCATGAGTTGCACTAATAAATAGTCCCACTCGGGTGCAAACCACAATTCAGTGCGGCGGCTGGAGGTCTTGCTGTCGCGCACGCGCTCGACGTGAATGGCATTAATGTTGCCAACGCGGGTATTGACCGTTTCTGTGCCGAGCACGCGAAATTCATAGGTGCTGATTTTGTCGTTATCCAGCACCTCGTAGCTCATATTTTTCTTGCCGCTGGCGACGTCTTGTTGCAGGGCTAATTGGTAACTGGCGCGGTCAAGTAGCCCTTTTTTCAGCGGAAGGGTTATCGGTTTTTCCCGATAGTGGCCGCTGACCGATAAATTTTGCCAATCGAAATCGTAGGCCATGGATTTGTTTTTGCCGAGGCCCTTGCGTTCAAAACGATAGCTCACAGGAATCAGCCGCCCGTTTTGCAACTGAAGGCGGCTTTCTTCTTCAAGCGTGGCAACCAACATGGAAGCACTTAATTGCAACTTCCATACGCCGTTGCCGTCCTGTTGCAGCGTGCGCGTGGTGTTTCCAGAGACCGGCATTTGCTGAAAATCGGCGGTGTATTCTGCGTTAAACGGCTCAAGTGCCTGAGCGGTAAACGGTAAGAACGCTAAAAGCGCGGCAGACAGCAAAGCACGCATGGAAAAACCTCACAGGGGGGC
>CAZBNX010000047.1:0-9028 GCA_964493255.1 uncultured Pseudomonas sp. | reverse complement strand
AAATCAGGTTGCTGGGCGTCGATAAGTTCGATGAGCGCGGCGTCGAAGGCATCGCGGCCTTCAAACGCGCGATGGTCTAAAACCAGCGGTGTGATACCGGCATTTTTTGCACGCTCCAGACCATACGCATCAGCGCGGTTAGCAATCACCGCGCTAATACGAGCTGGAATCTGGCCGCCTGCAATGCCATCAATGATGGCTTGCAGGTTGCTGCCGGAGCCGGAAATCAGCACCACCACATTGCAGGGTTGGTGCATCAGTGGGCCTTTAAGTTGTTCAAAACGACGCGCTCGGCGTCTTCTGCACTGGCAGCAATTTGGCCAATAACCCAAGGTTGTTCACCACTGGCTTGCAAGTTAGCCAGCACGGTTTCTACTTGGTCTTGAGCGACGCAAATCACCATGCCAACGCCGCAGTTCAGAACGCGGTGCATTTCGTGCTCATCGACGTTGCCGTTTTGTTGCAGCCAATCAAACACCGCCGGGCGATTCCAGCTCGCTACGTCGATGATGGCTTGGGTGCCTTCTGGCAATACGCGCGGGATATTTTCGGTCAGGCCGCCGCCGGTGATGTGCGCCAGCGCCTTAACCGCGCCGGTTTCTTTAATCAGCGACAGCAGTGGTTTGACGTAAATGCGCGTCGGGGCCATCAGCAAATCAGCCAATGGCGCGCCGTTCAGTTCGGCGCTGTTCACGTCGGTGCCGCTGACTTCCAGAATTTTGCGAATCAGCGAATAGCCGTTGGAATGCGGGCCAGAAGACGGCAGCGCAATCAGCGCATCACCGGCTTGCACGCGCGAGCCGTCGATAATTTCGCTTTTTTCGACCACGCCAACGCAGAAACCGGCTAAATCGTAATCTTCGCCTTCGTACATGCCGGGCATTTCAGCGGTTTCGCCGCCGACCAGCGCACAACCGGCCATTTCGCAGCCTTCGCCGATACCGGTTACAACACGCGCCGCCACATCAACGTTCAGTTTTCCGGTGGCGTAGTAGTCGAGGAAGAACAACGGCTCGGCACCGCAGACCACCAAGTCATTGACGCACATCGCCACCAAATCAATGCCGATGCTGTCATGTTTGCCGAGGTTCATCGCCAAACGCAGCTTGGTGCCGACGCCATCCGTACCTGACACCAATACGGGTTGTTTGTAACCGGCTGGAATTTCGCAGAGGGCACCGAAACCGCCCAAGCCGCCCATCACTTCGGGGCGTGCAGTGCGTTTGGCGACACCCTTAATACGCTGGACCAGTGCTTCGCCAGCGTCGATGTCTACACCGGCGTCTTTGTAGCTCAGGGAGGGTTGCTTGCTCATGAATTCGGGCCTTTGAGAGGGTACGTGAAAGCGCGAGATTCTAGCATTCCTGCCGGAAGGTGGTCATCCGAAGCGGTTGCCGCCGTCTGGTCGGCTGTTTAAGGTATAAGCCTTCTTTGCGCGCGATGCGCCCTCATTCGTCGAGATGATTCCATGCGTTTGCTTCCTTCTCTTTTAGCGTGTTGCTTGTCTTTTAGTGCCTTGCATGCAGCGGCGGCAGAGGTGAAAGGGCTGTTCGATGTGCGAGAGCCTGTCACGGCAGATACCACGGAAGAACGCGCCGCTGCTTTATCACGCGCGCTGCAAACCCTGACCGTGCGCTTAACCGGCGACCGGCGCAGTGCCAACGATGCGCGGTTACGCCCGCTGTTAGCTGACCCGCAGCAATTAGTACAAAAATTTGTGTATGAACCGGGAACGCCGGTGATGTTATCGGTGACGTTTGACCAAGCATCAACCGAAAAAGCCTTGCACGATAAAGGCTTAACGCTGTGGCCTAATCCAAGACCGCAGGTATTGACGTGGTGGCTCGAAACGTCGGCGAGTGGCGCGCATTTGGTTGCGGAAGACCAAACCGAAGCGAATATCTTGCGCGAAGCGGCACGCACGCGCGGACTACCGTTGCACTTGCCCTTGGGCGATTTGCAAGAGCAGCTCTTAGCCACCCATGACACCCTTAACAACGCCGATGCGACCCTGTTGCGTAAAGCGTCAGAAGCGTATGCGGCTGATGCGTTGCTGGCTGTTGTCGCGCATGTCAGTGCCAATGATTGGCAAGCGGATTGGCAATTATTCGTTAATAATGAAAGGGTTAGTGGAAAAGCACAGGCCGCAGGACGCCAAGCCTTAGCGGAAAATATCGTGGTTGAAGTCGCGGAGGCATTAGCGAAACGCTTCGCCGCCAGCGCAGGCCAAACCTTAACACTCGAAATACAAGGTAGCGATTTGGTGCGTTATGCGGCATTGCAGCAGACGCTTCAACCGTACCAAGCGACGCTGCGTAGCATTGAAGGCAGTACGCTCACCTTCCACGTTAAAGCCGACCCACAACAACTAAAAACGCGCTTGCAGACCGCACGGCTGCACGAAATTCCGGCAACAACGACACAGGCTGATGGCGTCAATCGGCTTATTTTTTCGTGGTGATTCATTGAAATGCGCGTCAATGCTGCGCCTTGGGCATGACTTCTATACACTGTGAACACTTTTTGGAAAGTCGGGCTATGGCCTAGAGTCCTCATGAAACCAGTTCAGTTGCCCCTTGGCGTGCGCTTGCGTGATGACGCCACTTTTGCCAACTACTATCCCGGCGCTAATGCCGCTGCTTTGGGCTATGTCGAGCGTATGTGCGACACCAGCGCCAATTGGGCGGAAAACCTCATTTATTTGTGGGGCGTGGAAGGGGTAGGCCGCAGCCATTTATTACAAGCCGCGTGTTTACGCATGGAACAGCAAGGCGGACGCGCGGTGTATTTGCCGTTAGATTCTGTGGCTGTCTATGGCACGCAACTGCTTGATAATTTGGAAGAATGTGACCTTGTTTGTTTGGATAGCATGGAAGCAGTAGCCGGTCATCCGGTATGGGAAGAGGCGCTTTTTCACTTATTTAATCGGTTGCGTGATGCCGGGCGCAGTTTGCTGATGGCGGCTTCTGCACCGCCGCGTGAAGTGCCGGTGAAACTGCCAGACTTGAAATCACGCCTGACCATGGCGCTCGTGTTTCAACTTCACACGTTATCGGATGAAGAAAAATTACGCGCGCTACAATTACGCGCATCCCGTCGCGGCTTGCATCTCACCGATGACGTGGGGCGTTTCATCCTGACGCGCGGCGCGCGGAGCATGAATGCGTTATTCGATTTACTCGACCAACTTGACCAAGCCTCATTGCAAGCGCAACGCCGGTTAACTATTCCGTTTCTTAAAGAAACGCTGGGCTGGTAACGGTCACGCCTGCACAAAAAAGCCCGCATAACGCGGGCTTTTTCACAGAACAACGATTAAACGAGTTTTTCACCGACGTGCAAAATTTTCATTGTGTTGGTGCCGCCCGTGGTGTCGTAGCTATCACCTTTGGTCATCACCACCCAATCACCTTGCTGCACAACACCACGACGCAATAACTCATCAACCGCTGCTTGGCTGACGTGCTCCGGTGGCAGTGACGCCGCATCGAACGGCACGGGTTCAACGCCGCGCATTAACGCGGTGCGGGCTTGTGTCGCGCGGTGGGGCGAGTAAGCAAAAATCGGTACGGCGGAACGAATGCGCGACATAATCAGCGGCGTGTAACCGCTTTCCGTCAATGCAATGACGGCTTTGACACCGGGAAAATGGTTGGCGGTGTACATCGCCGCCAGCGCAATGCTGGCATCACAACTGCCGAACACTTCACCCAACCGATGCCCTGATTTTTTGCCGCTGGGGTGTTTTTCCGCACCCAAGCAAATGCGCGCCATCGCTTCGACGGCTTCAATCGGGTAATCACCGGCGGCGCTTTCGGCGGATAACATCACCGCGTCGGTGTAATCCAGCGCCGCATTCGCCACATCCGACACTTCCGCGCGCGTCGGCATGGGGCTGTGAATCATGGATTCCATCATTTGCGTGGCCGTAATCACCATTTTGTTGAGGATACGGGCATGAGAAATGATTTTTTTCTGAATACCGACCAGCTCGGCATCGCCAATTTCGACCGCTAAATCACCGCGTGCGACCATCACACCATCGCTGGCGCGAATCAGGCCATCTAAGGCTTCATCGTCAGCGACCGCTTCGGCGCGTTCAATTTTGGCAATTAACCACGCATCGCCGCCCGCTTCGTGCAGCAACCGGCGCGCGTATTCGATGTCAGCCGCATCACGCGGGAACGAAACCGCCAGATAATCCAGCTCCATTTCGGCAGCTAATTTGATGTCGGCTTTGTCTTTTTCGGTGAGCGCCGGAGCGGTCAGACCGCCGCCTTTGCGGTTAATGCCTTTGTGGTCAGACAGCGAGCCACCAATCAATACGCGGCACTGCAATTCGGTTTCGGTAGCCGCTTCAACCACCATGATGACGCGGCCATCATCCAGCAACAGCTCGTCGCCGACGGTGCAATCTTTGATGAGGTCGGGGTAATCAATCCCTACCACCTCTTGCGTACCGGCATCACGCGGGTGCGTCACGGAGAAGCGGAAGGTGTCGCCAATCGCCAAATCAATGCGCTTTTGCGCGAACTTAGCGATACGAATTTTCGGGCCTTGCAAGTCACCGAGCAGCGCCACATGACGGCCATGCTTGGCGGCCAAATCACGCACTAATTGCGCGCGCGCTTTGTGGTCTTCGGGGTTGCCGTGCGAGAAGTTGAGGCGAGCCACGTTCATTCCGGCCACAATCAATTTTTCCAACACATCGGGCGAGTTGCTGGCTGGGCCGAGCGTAGCGACGATTTTTGTACGGCGGAAAGGCATTACAACACTCCTTAGGTAAGGCGGATGCGCGCGCGGCGGCATCCATAATAAGGGGGCTTAGGCCGAATGCCCTGTGACGGACTTGATAACCAACAAATCACAGGGCGCGGACTCCAACACCCGTTCGGCAGTGTGGCCAATTAACAATTCATCCCAATGGCCACGCGCAACGGCCCCCATAATCAGTAAATCAATAGCGTGATTTTCTACGAAATGCGCGAGGGTTTCTTCAGCAAAACCGTGGAGAAAATGCCGACTTTGGGCGGCAATCGCGCAATCATCCAGCAAATGTTTGAACGCTGCACGCTGGCGCTCACCACTGCGCTCGACGTAATAACCGTAATCCGCGATTAAACCGGCATCAAAAACCAATGACGGCGGCAGCGGGGTATGGCTGTGAATGTAATCAACGTGAAAGCCTAATTGTTGCTCCAAGACGCGCGCACTGCGGATTAGTTGGCGGTCTTGTGTGGCGTTGGGGTCTTCTTGATGCACGGGGTCAAGCGCCACGGCCAAGCGTTTGCCGCGCCATTCGTGGTGCGTTCGCACCAACCACAACGGCGCTGCACAATGGCGAATAAGCTGCCAACTTTCGTTATTTAACAACAGGTTATGCACCGCGTTATGGGGACGCGCTGTTTTGAAAACGAGGTCAGGTTGGGTGGCGTTGAGGTGAGCGTTCACGATGTCGTGCAGCGGTTTTCCCCAACTGACGCTGCATTGCACACGCAATCCTTGTTGACGTAGCGGTTCAGCGAGGCTTTCTAGCCAGTGTTGTCGTTGTTCGAGGCAATGGTTTTTCGCCATTTGCGCGTGCGCTGCGGAAAAAAGTGCTTCTAAGCCAATCAAACTGTGATATTCACACGCCAACAATTCCAGCGCCGCGCCCGTCTGCCGAGCTATCCAGACGGCGCGCTCAAGGCTGGGTTGTTGTATTTCGGTTGGGTCAATGATGACCAACAGGCGCTCTAGGTGCATGGCAAGTTCTCCTGAACGGCATTGCGGAACAAAGGATTGGGCGCAAGGCGTGCGCTACCTCCCATTCTGTCGATGATGCCTGCGTTAGACTGCTCTTTCTCGTATTTTGGAGGCACTTTTGTGACAAAAAGCCTATTTTGGTATGACTTTGAAACCACCGGCATCGACCCGAGTCGTGATCGGCCTATGCAGGTGGCGGGTGTTCGCACGGATGAGGCGCTCAATGAAATAGGCGAACCGCTGAACCTGTATTGCCGTCTCTCGGATGACATTATTCCGCATCCTAAAGCCTGCGTTGTGACCGGGATTCGCCCGCAACAGTTGGAAGCGCAAGGACTTTCCGAAGCGGAATTTATGGCGCGTTTACATGCAGAGCTGTCCGTACCCGGCACCTGTAGCACGGGTTATAACTCCGTGCGTTTCGACGACGAAGTGACCCGTTATAGCCTATATCGCAACTTTTTCGACCCTTATGCGCGTGAGTGGCAGGGTGGAAACAGTCGCTGGGATTTGATTGATGTGGTGCGCGCCGCTTATGCGTTGCGTCCTGAAGGCATGGTGTGGCCAGAAGAAGATGGGCGCGTGACCATGCGTCTGGAGAAGCTCACGGCGGCCAATGGGATTGGGCACGAGCAGGCGCATGATGCGTTATCCGACGTGCGTGCCACCTTGGCGCTGGCGCGTTTAATCCGCGAAAAACAGCCCAAACTATTCGATTGGTGCTACCAAACGCGCCACAAAGAGCAGGTGCGAAACCTGTTGCAGGTATTGGGTGAACCGTTGGTGCATGTTTCGGGGCGCTTCTCGGCGGCGCGTCATTTTGTATCGCTGGTGCTGCCGCTGGCGCTGCATCCCACTAATAAAAATGCGGTTATTGTCTGCAATCTAAACGCGGACATTAGCCCGTTATTAACACTTTCGGCGGAAGAGTTACTGAAACGCTTATACACACGCTACGACGATTTGGCGGAAGGTGAAGCGCCTGTACCTCTCAAGTTGATTCATATTAATCGCAGTCCGGTTGTAGCGCCGTTGAAAGTGCTGCGCCCACAAGACGCCGAGCGTGTTGCGATAGATGTTGAACATTGTTTGAAAAACGCTGAAACACTGCGTCAGTGCGTTGAAGTATGGCGGGAAAAATTGACCACGGTTTATAACCGCCGTGACTTTTCTGAACGCAACACAGACCCAGAGCGACAGTTATATGACGGTTTTATCGGTGAGCGTGACCGTAATCTATGCACTCGGATTAGAGAGGCTGAACCGGCGCGTTTAGTCGAGTGGCAGAATCATTTTACGGACCCGCGTCTGGAAGGCCTTTTATTCCGTTATCGAGCGCGTAATTTCCCCGAAACCTTGAGCCTAGAAGAACAGCAAGCATGGTGGTTATTCTGCCAGCGTCGTTTAATGGAGCCTGATTTAGGTGCGCCAATTACACGCGAGCTATTCCTTAATGAGTTATTGTTATTACGTTCTGGATTAAATAGCGAACAAAATGGCCTATTAAACGAGTGGTGGGCTTACATAGAGAAACGCTGGTCTCGGTTGCGTGCGCTGTCAGTAGGGTAAAAATTTTTTTTCATACATAAAAAAAGCGCCATTTCTGGCGCTTTTTTAACGTAACGTATTGCTGGAATTAGATAAATTCGCCCCAGCTTTCTACGGTGTCGTTACCCCAAGAGGCTTTCCACTCTTTCAGCGTATTGTGGTTGCCGCCTTTGGTTTCGATAACTTCGCCAGTATTTGGGTTGGAATAACGCTTAGTGCGACGAGTGCGCTTAGTTGCACTTTCTGTTTCCACGGCAACAGGTGCGCTCACTTGGCGGCCACGCAGGCTGCCATCTTTATCCAAAATATCCAGTACGTCTTTTTCGGTTTTACCGAATTCAGCCAACAAACCTTGTAAACGGTTTTCGAATTGAATTTCTTGTTGAAGCTGATCGCTGCCTTCCATGCCTTGCAGTTTAGCTTGCAGGGCTTCGATTTGAGCTTTAATTTCGCGGTAGTTCTTGAGAGTGATCATGGTTTTATCGCCTGATGATAAGTTTGGCGGCGCAATGAAATAATAAACGGCGACTAATTGCAAGCCATTGACGTGATGGAAGTGGTTAATTTCTGCTTAATCACCGGTTTTATTGGCATGGCTACTCGGTATCGTTACAGAATTGCGCCCTTTCATAGGGTGTGAGTTTAGAAATGGCTGTTAGAATCGGCAGCCTTTCAATCTTAGGAGACTATCTAACTATGCGTACTTTCCGCTTAGTCATCGCGTGTCCAGACCGTGTTGGTATTGTTGCAAAAGTGAGTAACTTTCTAGCGACTTACAACGGTTGGATTACCGAAGCCAGTCATCATTCTGATTTAGACAATGATTGGTTTTTTATGCGCCATGAAGTTCGTGCGGATTCATTGCCCTTTGATTTAGAGGGGTTTCGTCAGGCATTTGCGCCGATTGCGCGTGAATTTGGGATGCGGTGGGAAATCTATGATTCTGCGGTAAAAAAGCGCGTCATTTTGATGGCCAGCCGCGAATCGCATTGTTTGGCCGACTTATTACATCGCTGGCATAGCGGTGAATTAGATTGTGATATTCCGTGCGTTATCTCTAATCATGATGACCTTCGCAGCATGGTGGAGTGGCACGGTATCCCCTATCTGCATGTGCCTGTAGACCCCAAAGACAAAGCGCCTGCGTTCGCTGAAGTGAGCCGTTTGGTGGCGGAATATCAGGCGGATTGCATTGTGTTGGCGCGTTACATGCAAATTCTGCCGCCTGAGTTGTGTCAAAATTATGCCGGACGTGTGATTAACATTCACCACAGCTTTTTGCCGTCGTTTGTGGGGGCGAAACCGTACCATCAGGCGGCGCGACGCGGGGTGAAATTGATTGGCGCAACCTGCCACTATGTGACCGAAGAGTTAGATGCTGGCCCGATTATTGAGCAAGACGTGGCGCGCGTAACGCACCGCGAAGGCCCAGAGGACATGGTACGCATCGGCAAAGACGTGGAGCGCCGCGTATTGGCGAAAGGCTTACGCGCACACCTTGAAGACCGCGTGTTGGTTCACGATAACAAAACCGTTGTTTTTGAATAATCGTGCCGTGTTTAACCGCTCGCGCGTGTTGGGCGGTTATTCAACAAAGGGATGAGTTCGCCAAAAATCGCTTCACCTTAGCTGCTATTTTTGGTAAAAAGCCGCCCACTTAGCGGGTGTCGTATAATGGCCATTACCTGGGCTTCCCAAGCCCATGACGTGGGTTCGATTCCCATCACCCGCTCCA
>CAZBNX010000046.1:8325-11572 GCA_964493255.1 uncultured Pseudomonas sp. | reverse complement strand
ACGCAGTTGCCCGCGCTCACGCTCGAAGCCTTGGCCAGTCAGCCGTTGGTGACGTATGTTTTCGGCTTCACAGGGCGCTCTAAGCTGGATGAAGCCTTTAGCAAGCAAGGATTAGAGCCGCGCGTTGTGTTTACCGCCGCCGATGCGGACGTTATCAAAACCTATGTTCGTTTGGGCTTGGGCGTGGGCATTGTGGCGCGTATGGCCATCGACGATGAGCTAGATACCGATTTGGTCGTGTTAGATGCCAGCAACTTGTTTGAATCCAGCGTGACGCGCATTGGTTTGCGTCGTGGCACTTTTTTGCGCGGCTATATGTTTGATTTTATGGAACAATTTGCCCCGCATTTAACCCGTGACCGCGTGTTAGAAGCGATGGAATGCCGTAACCGTGCCGAAGTGGATGAGCTGTTCTCCGACATTGAATTGCCGGTGTATTAAGAAAAAAAGGGCGCTAACCAGCGCCCTTTCTTTTAGCTGCGCGCGCTTCTCATCCTTTGCTGATGAGGTTTCCGGCGTGTAAACCACATTCTTTGTGCGTCGCTTCTTCCCACCACCAGCGCCCCTCGCGCTCGTGTTGATTGGGCAAAACGGGGCGCGTACACGGCTCGCAGCCAATGCTGATGTAGCCTTGTTCGTGCAGCGGGTTGTAGGGACTTTCCAACATACGAATGTAACCCCAAACCTCGGCGCTGCTCAGGTTGGCCAAGGGGTTGAATTTGTATAACGGCTGGTCGGTGCCGGAAAATGTGCTGTCAATTTGCATGACCGGCACTTGGCTGCGTGTGCCGGGGCTTTGGTCGCGGCGTTGGCCGGTTGCCCATGCACGCACACTGGCTAATTTGCGCTTGAGCGGCTCAATTTTACGCACGCCGCAGCATTCGCCGTGCCCGTCTTTGTAGAAGCTGTATAAGCCTTTTTCGCGCACTAACGCTTCAACCTGACTGGCCTCAGGCGAGAGCACTTCAATAGCAATGCCGTAGTGTTCGCGTACTTGTTCAATGAAACGATACGTTTGTGGATGCAAGCGGCCTGTGTCTAAACTGAACACGCGCACGTTGGGGTTAATTTTCCACGCCAGATGCACCAGCAACACATCTTCCGCGCCGCTGAAAGACAGCCAAAGGTCATCGCCGAAGTGCTTAAACGCATATTCGAGAATCTCTTGGGGGGATTTTGTAGCGTAGAGCTGGGCTTGTTCGGCAACATCAAACGGGTGCGACATGGCGGATTCTCAATAGAAACGCAGAAAGTGGCATGGTAGCAGCGGGTTATTTATTCAACTAAATAACAAAATGGCGCTTTCTTATGCGCTGGAAATGATTTCGTGTTGCCTTTTTAGGGCGCTGCGTTGCGCGCGTGCAGGCAAGTCGCTAGAGTTTGGAGCCGTTTTTTACCCCCTCTTTTTTATTCCAAGGAGTTCACTGTGGAAATCGCTTGCCTTGACCTAGAAGGTGTACTGGTTCCGGAAATTTGGATTGCCTTTGCCGAGAAAACCGGGATTGAGGCGCTCAAGGCCACGACCCGCGACATCCCAGATTACGACGTGCTGATGAAGCAGCGCCTGCGTATCCTTGATGAGCACGGCCTCAAACTGAAAGACATCCAAGACGTGATTGCGACGCTGAAACCGCTGGAAGGCGCGGTGGAATTTGTGGATTGGCTGCGTGAACGCTTCCAAGTCATCATTTTGTCCGACACGTTTTATGAATTTTCTCAGCCGCTGATGCGCCAATTAGGCTTCCCAACGCTGCTGTGCCACAAGCTCATTACCGACGAAACCGACCGCGTTGTGGATTACCAACTGCGCCAAAAAGACCCTAAGCGTCAATCGGTTATCGCGCTCAAGAGCCTGTATTACCGCGTGATTGCTGCAGGTGATTCCTACAATGACACCACCATGCTCAGTGAGGCTCACGCGGGCATCCTGTTCCATGCGCCGGAAAATGTCATTCGTGAGTTCCCGCAATTCCCAGCGGTACACACCTACGAAGACCTGAAGCAAGAATTTATTAAAGCGTCAAATCGCACGCTTAGCCTTTAATTATCAAAAGGCGCTTATAAAGAAGCCCGCGATAGCGGGTTTCTTTTTATCTTGTGAGTAGAAATTTTATGTTTATCAAGCGGCTTACAATAAATAATTTTCGTTGCTTTGAGTCGTTGGTTATTGAGTTTGACCCAAAATTAACGGTCTTAATTGCGCCTAATGGAAGCGGCAAGACAACTATTTTAGATGCGGTTCGGGTTGCTTTATCGCCCTATGTAAAAGGATTTGATTTAGCAGGTAAAACAGGAAAAAGTGCCAGCATACAGTTATCGGATGTACGTTTAGCGCCACAGCCCAATGGGAATATGGAGCCACAATTACCCAGTGTTATTAAAATGAGTGGCGTTTGGAGTGAACAAATTACAGAAATGACATGGACGCAAACGCGCGAGCGCGTTAAGCCGGGCACCGGTACAATTAACGATGTTTCGGCGAAAAATTTAACAAAATGGGCAATTCAATTACAACAACAGGCGCGCAGTGCTTCGCACGCAGTCACGTTGCCATTAATAAGTTATTTAGGGACTTCCCGTTTATGGTTTGAAGAGCGTTTCACTTCAATGGCGGAGGATGTTGCGTTAAATACCCATGATTATTCGCGCACCTCAGGATATGTTAATTGTTTGTCTTCTTCCTCTAGTTTTAAGGCGTTTACAACATGGTATGGTTGGGTCTATCGTTGTTACCGTGAAGAACAAATTAGAGCGTTAGAAACGAATATGCCTTTAAGTGTCGAAGGGCAGCGTTTTTCTGATATTATTGACGTCATAAAAACAGCAGTTGATACATTAATTACAGAAGCCACGGGCTGGCACAGTTTAGAATATAAAGCCAGTCAAAACCAGCAATTGGTTATGCAGCATGAATGCTTTGGAAGTATTCCTGTCGATATGTTAAGTGACGGCGTGCGTAATGCGATTGCAGTGGTAGCCGATTTAGCTTTTCGAGCCTATAAATTAAATCCACAGTTCGGAAAAGAGGCGGCGCGTTTAACACCCGGTATTGCCTTAATTGATGAAGTGGATATGTTTTTACATCCGTCATGGCAACAAAAAATTGCCGGTGCGTTATTGCGTGCTTTTCCAAAAGTACAATTTATTGTGACCACACACAGTCCGCAGGTATTAAGCACTGTGCCCGCCGAATGTATCCGCGTATTAACCGCAACGTGGGACGAACAGCATGAAAAACAACGTATTA
>CAZBNX010000046.1:7071-8225 GCA_964493255.1 uncultured Pseudomonas sp. | reverse complement strand
GTTTCCAATAAAATACGCACTTTCGTGATAGATTCCTGATATTCAGACATCCATTCAGAATCCATCACAATGCCACCGCCACCCCAGCAGCTAATTTGCCCGTCTTGTATTAGGAGAGTACGAATGCAAATGGAGCTGTCTAAGTAACCCCGGCAATCAAGGTATAATAAAGAGCCACAATAAATTGAGCGTTGTGTCGGTTCGAGTTCATCAATAATTTGCATGGCGCGAATTTTAGGCGCGCCAGTAATTGAACCGCCGGGAAAGCTACCTGCTAATAAATCAAACGCATCTACATTTTCAGCTAATTCACCTGTTACGGCACTGACTAAATGGTGAACATTGGGGTAGCTTTCCAGTGCAAATAATTCAGGCACTTTTACCGAGCCAATACGACAACTGCGGCCAATATCATTTCGCAATAAATCGACAATCATTAAATTTTCGGCGCGGTCTTTAGTGCTGTGTTGTAAATCGTTTGCAAAGTCTTGATCTTGTTGCAGATTTTTGCCGCGTGGACGTGTGCCTTTAATAGGGCGTGTTTCAACATGCCCCGCATGTACGCGCAAAAAACGCTCCGGCGAGAAACTTAATAACGCACCATTTGGCACGCTTAAATAACCCGCAAATGGTGTTGGACATGCAGCGCGCAGCGCTTGATAAGCGCTCCATGTATCGCCTTCGGCGCGGGTACGAAAACGCTGCGCGTAATTCACCTGATAACAATCGCCCGCCATGATGTAAGCGTGAATGCGCGCTAACGCTTGTTGATAGTCTGCGGCGCTTTGGTCGGGTTGGAACGGTGCTAAAACGCGAAACGGCGCTAACGATTCTGCTTCACTTTCTGCACTAAATAGGTGCAATAACTCAGCGTGGCGCGTTTTTGGCAGCGTGGGATGGCAAACTAACCATGAAACCTGTTGCGCGTGGTCGCTGATAACTGCCCACGCATACAGTGCTAACTGTGCGTCGGGAAGCGCCAAATCAGCCTGTGCCTGCGCGGGCAAACGCTCCAGCCGACGGCCAAAATCGTAGCCTAAATAGCCCAAAAAGCCGCCGGTAAAGGGCAGTTCGCAGCCTTCGGGGGCGGCGGCGTAACCCATTGTTTGTAAAGCCAAACGGCAGCGAGCAAAAAAATCACGGCCACTTTCATG
>CAZBNX010000046.1:0-6971 GCA_964493255.1 uncultured Pseudomonas sp. | reverse complement strand
CAGAAGCCTTGGTCGAGCAGCCTCACGAAGAAAGCGTTTCGGCTACGCTGTCTGACCATGTTTTTCGTCATATTCAGTCAGCGATTGTGAAAGGCGAAATTGCGCCCGGTAGTAAAATTTCAGAAACAGAGCTGGCACGCGCGTATGGGATTAGCCGAGGTCCGCTGCGTGAAGCCATTCGGCGGCTAGAAGGGCAGCGCCTGTTAGTGCGTGTGCCGCATGCGGGGGCGCGCGTGGTGTCGTTGAACCCGAATGAGCTGCTAGAACTGTATGAAATTCGTGAATCGTTAGAAGGATTAGCCTGTCGTTTGGCCACGGAGCGCATGACAGGCGCCGAAATTGATGAGCTGCGCCGCGTGCTGGAAACCCATGAACGCGATGAGGCATTTTTAGCCGGGCGCGGTTACTACCAGCAGGAAGGTGATTTCGACTTTCACTATCGAATTATTCAGGGCAGCGGGAATCGCACGCTGGCCAATTTGTTGTGTAATGAGTTGTATCAATTGGTGCGTATGTACCGTATCCAGTTCTCTGCGTTACCCAATCGGCCACGCCAAGCCTTTAGTGAGCACCATCGTATTTTGGATGCGATTGCTGAACGGGATGGCGAATTGGCTGAACTGCTGATGCGGCGTCACATCGCGGCATCAAAGCGCAATATCGCGCGTCACTACCAAGACGCCGCTAACACGAACGCCAAGCCACGAGGTTAAACCATGACCCAGAAGACTCCCGGCCAGAAATTCCGCGACGCGGTTGCTGAAGAGCATCCGTTGCAAGTAGTGGGCGCGATTAACGCGAACCACGCGCTGTTGGCCAAACGTGCCGGTTTCAAGGCGATTTACCTGTCAGGTGGCGGTGTAGCTGCCGGTTCTCTCGGTTTGCCTGATTTGGGCATCACCGGTTTGGATGACGTCCTGACAGACGTGCGTCGTATCACCGACGTGTGCGACCTGCCTTTGCTGGTTGATGTGGATACCGGCTTCGGTTCTTCCGCGTTCAACGTCGCGCGTACCGTGAAATCCATGATTAAGTTCGGCGCTGCCGCTATCCACATTGAAGACCAAGTGGGTGCCAAGCGTTGTGGCCACCGTCCAAACAAAGAAATCGTTTCTCTGCAAGAAATGATTGACCGCGTAAAAGCCGCCGTTGATGCGCGTACCGATGACAGCTTTGTCATCATGGCGCGTACCGATGCGCTGGCGGTTGAAGGTCTGAATTCTGCGTTGGATCGTGCCGCCGCGTGTATCGAAGCGGGCGCTGACATGATTTTCCCAGAAGCCATCACCGAGCTGGACATGTATAAAGTGTTCGCCGACCGCGTGAAAGCGCCGATTCTGGCCAACATCACCGAGTTTGGTGCTACGCCGCTGTACACCACAGAAGAGCTGGCAGCCGTTGACGTTTCTCTGGTTCTGTATCCGCTGTCTGCGTTCCGCGCGATGAACAAAGCGGCCGAGAACGTCTACACTGCACTGCGCCGTGATGGCTCTCAGAAAAACGTGGTCGATACCATGCAAACCCGCATGGAGCTGTACGATCGCATCAACTACCACGCCTATGAGCAGCACCTTGACGCGCTGTTCGCCGCTCAGAAAAAGAGCTAAGGCGGTTCGGCTCTGGTAGCCGGACGAATGCGGGGTGTGTCTTAACAGCGCACCCCGTTGGTGTATCTGCGTAAAAAATTCAATAAGAGGAACAACGCAATGGCTGAAGGTAAAGTTCTCACCGGAGCCGGTCTGCGCGGCCAGATTGCTGGCCAGACAGCGCTGTCTACCGTTGGCAAGGCCGGTGCTGGCCTGACTTACCGTGGTTACGACGTCCGTGAACTGGCAAAAGACTGCCGTTTTGAGGAAGTCGCTTATCTGCTGTTCTACGGCGAGCTGCCCACTCAAGCGCAACTGGACGCCTATTTGGGCGAACTGCAAGGCATGCGCGATCTGCCGCAAGCCCTGAAAGAAGTGCTGGAGCGTATCCCAGCCAGCGCTCACCCAATGGACGTGATGCGTACCGGTTGCTCCATGCTGGGCAACTTGGAACCCGAAGAAAGCTTTGAGCAACAACTGCAAAAAGCTAACCGCCTGATGGCCGCTTTCCCCGCCATCATGTGCTACTGGTACCGCTTCAGCCATGAAGGCGTGCGTATTGAGTGCTCCTCTGACGCCCCTGATTTGGGCAGCCACTTCCTGACGCTGCTGCATGGCAAAGCGCCAAGCGAATTGCACGCGAAAGTGATGAACGTTTCTCTGATTCTGTACGCAGAGCACGAGTTCAACGCTTCTACCTTCACCGCGCGCGTGTGTGCGTCTACGCTGTCCGACCTGTTCTCGTGCATTACTGGCGCAATCGGCTCTCTGCGTGGCCCGCTGCACGGTGGTGCTAACGAAGCCGCGATGGACATGATTGAGAAATTTGCTTCGCCAGAAGAAGCAACCGAGGGCACCCTCGCGATGCTGGCGCGCAAAGACAAAATCATGGGCTTCGGTCATGCGATTTACAGCACCTCCGACCCGCGCAACGAAGTCATCAAAGGCTGGTCGAAGCTGCTGGCCGAAGAAGTGGGCGACACCGTGCTGTTCCCCGTTTCCGTGGCCATCGACAACGTCATGTGGGAGCAGAAAAAACTGTTCCCGAATGCCGACTTCTACCATGCGTCTGCTTACAACTTCATGGGCATTCCCACCAAATTGTTTACGCCGATTTTCGTTTGCTCGCGCGTAACGGGTTGGGCGTCGCATGTGTTTGAGCAACGTGGCAACAACCGCATTATCCGTCCAAGCGCCGAATACATCGGCGTCGAGCAACGTCCGGTCACGCCGATCGCCGAACGTTGATTTGGAACAGGAGGGGCTCTCACAAAGAGCCCTTCCTTTCTTGTTCCTACAAAATTTCACCGATCGCTACCCGATTGAGTTCCTGCCTGATGAATACTGAATATCGCAAAGCCCTAGCCGGTACCGCTCTGGATTATTTCGACGTGCGCGCCGCCGTTGAAGCCATTCAACCGGGTTCCTACGACACACTGCCTTACACCTCTCGCGTGTTGGCGGAGCAATTGGTACGCCGCTGCGAGCCAGAAGCGTTGACCGACTCTCTCAAGCAACTGATTGAGCGCAAACGTGATTTGGACTTCCCGTGGTATCCAGCGCGCGTCGTGTGCCATGACATCCTCGGCCAAACGGCGTTGGTTGATTTGGCCGGTCTGCGTGATGCGATTGCCGAGCAGGGCGGAGACCCATCGAAGGTCAATCCTGTGGTGCCAACGCAATTAATCGTTGACCACTCGCTGGCTGTGGAAGCGCCCGGTTTCGACCCAGAAGCCTTTGAAAAAAACCGCGCCATTGAAGACCGCCGCAACGAAGACCGTTTCCACTTCATCGAGTGGACCAAAACCGCGTTCAAAAACGTGGACGTAATTCCTGCGGGCAACGGCATCATGCACCAAATCAACTTGGAGAAAATGTCTCCAGTGATTCAGGCGCGTGAAGGCGTGGCGTTCCCTGATACCTGCGTGGGCACCGACTCCCACACCCCACACGTTGACGCACTGGGCGTTATCGCCATCGGCGTGGGCGGTTTGGAAGCGGAAACCGTCATGTTGGGTCATCCTTCCATGATGCGTCTGCCCGACATCGTGGGCGTTAAGCTGACCGGCCAACGTCAACCCGGCATCACCGCGACTGACATCGTGCTGGCGCTGACCGAGTTCCTGCGTAAAGAGCGCGTGGTGGGTGCGTATGTTGAGTTCTTCGGTGAAGGCGCTGACAGCCTGTCCATCGGTGACCGCGCTACCATTTCCAACATGTGCCCTGAGTACGGCGCAACGGCGGCGATGTTCTACATCGACCAACAAACCCTTGATTACCTCAAGCTGACAGGCCGCGAGCCTGAGCAAGTGGCACTGGTTGAAACCTATGCCAAAGCCACTGGCCTGTGGGCAAGCGCATTGGCTACCGCTGAATATGAGCGCGTGCTGGAGTTCGACCTGTCTACTGTTGTTCGCAACATGGCAGGCCCGTCTAACCCGCATAAGCGTTTGCCAACCTCGGCGCTGCAAGAGCGCGGCATTGCGGATGAAGCCAAATTGGCTGCCGCAAAAGCCGAAGAAGCCGAAGGTTTATTGCCTGATGGCGCGGTGATTATTGCCGCCATTACGAGCTGCACCAACACCTCTAACCCGCGCAACGTGGTGGCGGCTGGCCTGCTGGCGAAGAAAGCCAACGAGCTGGGCTTAGTGCGTAAACCGTGGGTGAAAACGTCATTTGCCCCCGGTTCTAAAGTCGCCAAGTTGTATTTGGAAGAAGCGGGTCTGCTGCCTGAGCTGGAAAAACTGGGCTTCGGCATCGTCGCTTATGCGTGCACGACCTGTAACGGTATGTCCGGCGCGCTGGATCCTGTGATTCAGCAAGAAATCATCGACCGTGACCTGTACGCCACGGCGGTGCTGTCGGGTAACCGTAACTTTGATGGCCGTATTCACCCTTACGCCAAACAAGCGTTTTTGGCATCACCACCGTTGGTTGTGGCCTACGCGATTGCCGGTACGGTGCGTTTTGACATCGAGCAAGACGTTCTCGGCACCGACAAAGACGGCAACCCCATCACGCTGAAAGACCTGTGGCCATCGGATGAAGAAATTGATGCCCTCGTTGCCACCAGCGTGAAGCCAGAGCAGTTCAAGCAGATTTACATCCCCATGTTTGATTTGGGCAATGTGGAAGAAGCGAAGAGCCCGCTGTATGACTGGCGTCCTATGTCCACCTACATTCGTCGCCCACCGTATTGGGAAGGCGCGTTGGCGGGTGAGCGCACGCTGAAAGGGATGCGTCCATTGGCGCTGTTGCCTGACAACATCACCACCGACCACCTGTCACCTTCAAACGCCATTCTGCTGAACTCCGCAGCAGGCGAATACCTCGCCAAAATGGGCTTGCCGGAAGAAGACTTCAACTCTTACGCAACGCACCGTGGTGACCACCTGACCGCCCAGCGCGCCACCTTCGCTAACCCGCAGTTAGTGAATGAAATGGCTGTGGTTGACGGTCAAGTGAAGAAGGGTTCCTTGGCGCGCGTTGAGCCAGAAGGCCAAGTGATGCGTATGTGGGAAGCCATCGAAACCTACATGAACCGCAAACAAAACCTCATCATCATCGCGGGCGCGGATTACGGTCAGGGCTCCTCGCGTGATTGGGCTGCCAAAGGCGTGCGTCTGGCGGGTGTTGAAGTCATCGTGGCCGAAGGTTTTGAGCGTATCCACCGCACCAACTTGGTTGGTATGGGCGTGCTGCCGGTTGAGTTCAAAGCGGGCACTACGCGCCTGACGCTGGGCTTAGACGGTACCGAAACCTTTGATGTCAAAGGCGATATTTCTCCACGTTGCGACCTGACGCTGGTCGTAAACCGTCAAAACGGCGAAGTGGTTGAAGTGCCTGTAACCTGCCGTCTGGATACCGCTGCGGATGTCAGCGTGTACAAAGCGGGTGGTGTATTGCAACGCTTCGCTAAAGACTTCCTCGGTCAAGCGTAAGTAAGGTGCTGCCCGCCGCTTGTGCCATTACGCACCGTAATGGTGCGAGTTGGCGGGCAGTGTTGTTTCTGAAATTCGTATTTTTGTCGATAGTCGGCTGAAATCTGTTGAGGGCGGTCTCATGGCTCATCTTCCCCAAATTAAAGTTCCTGCTACTTACATGCGCGGCGGCACCAGTAAAGGTGTTTTCTTCCGCCTGCAAGACTTGCCTGAAGCCTGCCAAGTGCCCGGCGCGGCGCGTGATGCACTGTTATTGCGCGTGATTGGCAGCCCAGACCCTTACGGCCAGCAAATTGATGGCATGGGCGGCGCGACCTCTTCGACGTCTAAAACCGTCATCGTGGCGAAAAGTGAGCAGCCCGAGCACGACGTCGATTACCTGTTTGGCCAAGTCGCTATCAATAAAGCGTTTGTGGATTGGTCGGGTAACTGCGGCAATTTGACGGCGGCGGTCGGTGCATTTGCGATTAGCGGCGGCTTGGTGGATGCGGCGCGTATCCCCGAAAATGGCATCTGCACGGTGCGTATTTGGCAGAAAAATATCAGCAAAACCATTATTGCCCATGTGCCTATCACCCATGGTCAGGTGCAAGAAACGGGTGATTTCGAGCTAGATGGCGTCACGTTCCCAGCGGCTGAAGTGGTTATTGAGTTCATGGACCCTGCTGATGGCGAAGGTTCTATGTTCCCCACCGGCAACGTGGTGGATGAGCTGGAAGTGCCCGGTATTGGCACGTTCCAAGCCACAATGATTAATTCAGGCATTCCGACAATCTTCCTGAACGCGGCAGACATTGGTTACACCGGCACCGAGTTGCAGAAAGACATCAACAGCAACGCAGAAGCCCTCGCACGTTTTGAAACCATGCGCGCTTATGGTGCAGTGAAGATGGGTTTGATTGCCGATGTGGCCGAAGCGGCAGCACGTCAGCACACGCCGAAAATCGCGTTTGTGGCTCCAGCGACAGAATATGTGTCTTCCAGCGGCAAAACGGTGGCGGCCAGCGACATTGATGTCTGTGTGCGTGCGCTTTCAATGGGCAAATTGCACCACGCGATGATGGGCACGGCGTCTGTGGCTATCGCAACGGCGGCAGCGGTGCCCGGTACGCTGGTGAATCTGGCGGCGGGCGGTGGTGCGCGTGAGGCCGTTACCTTTGGCCATCCGTCCGGTACCTTGCGCGTTGGCGCTGCGGCTGCACAGGTTGATGGCGAGTGGACCGCAACGAAAGCCGTGATGAGCCGCAGTGCGCGCGTCATCATGGAAGGCCAAGTGCGCGTTCCGGGCGACATCTTCTGAGAAAAGCGCGCTAAAAAGCACAAACTGGCATGAAGTCTGCTTTATGTTAGAGGCGGTGGGTGCGTGAGAGACACCTGCCGCCCACAGCCTTACTGTTTGGCCTATGCGCTCGGCACCTTGATTGGGGTGTCGGGCGTTTTTTTT
>CAZBNX010000045.1:7688-11944 GCA_964493255.1 uncultured Pseudomonas sp. | reverse complement strand
TGCCGGTATCTTTGCCTTCCAGAATGAAACAGCCGCGCCGGTAAAGGTCTAATTGGCGAACAGTTTGACCGCCATCGGCGAAAAATTCGGTGATGCGGCGCTCAAACACATAGGCATTTTTGTTGTGTTGTGAGCCAGCCGGTTCTGGGTGTGGCAGTTCTAATAGGGTGCATAGCTCGGTGACGAACATTTGCAAGTTGGCGCGTTCATTGCCGCCGTAACTTGCGCCATTGCCCCAGCGTGCTAAATAGGCTTCGACCTGTTGCTCAATCATTCCGTGTTCTCCTTGGGGCGCGAAAGGGGGCTTTTAGACAGCGCCCCCGGCAGTGTTTGGCGTAACTCACAACAATTCAGCAGGCAAAAACTCAGGCTTAAAAATGCCCTTTAGACGGCGATAAGGCAGCGCGAGTGTCGGGTGGCCGAGGGTGTACGGCGCAATGCTGTGTACCTCGTATTTCAGCAGCACATGGTCTTTTAAGAAGGCGATATTGCGTGTGGGTTTGAACGGCCATTGCGCGACAAAACCGGGGGCTTGGTCGAGTTTGGTGTTGGCTAACCACGCCGTATGTGCTTCATGGACAAGGCTCCAAAATTCATCGGCTTTGCCTTTTAACAGCACATGCTCTAAGCGAATCGCACGCTGTTGACGGCTGGAATAGTTGATAAATTCGCGCCCCGGCGTGACCTGTTCGCCACGCCCCAACAAGCTGGACAGCTCAATCACGCGCATGTCGTTGTATTGGTCGATTTGCTTGGCTTGCAGCCAACACTGCCCGTCTTGCGGCTCGCGTTTGAGCCATTTTTCGGCGTATTCGCGCAAAGTAGCGGCATTGATGTTGCTACCGTTGGCGGTTGCCATGCGTAGCAATGTTTTCTCAATCAAGCTGCTTAAAGCGGCATCGTCTTTGAACGTGAGGCTATCGACGTTAATAATGCTGCATTTTTCGCCCTGACAGCCCGGCGGGTGTTGCTCCCATTTAACCGATTGCGGCTTGCTAGGCGGTGCGGCATCGTCGCCAAAGGGCAGCGATTGGCAGGCTGTCAGTAGCGGTAAGCACAACAGTGCAGCAAAAGGCAGTAAGCGCATGATGTCTCCGGGCAAGGTGAACGGGTTGGCCATTTTCTGTTGAATTCAGGGCGCGTAGAAGAGAGCAGCTCGGTAAACTGCCGCCCCGTTGCCGGTCGGCCTGCTTATTTTGAGGGAAAAATCGTGTGCGAATCGTCTGCAAGTGAGGCGCTGCAAGTGGAAATTGTTGAGCGCGAGGCATGCTTTCGGGGGTTTTATGCCCTCGATCGCGTGCATTTGCGTCACGAATTATTCCAAGGCGGCATGGGGCCCGTCATTAGCCGAGAGTTGTTTGTGCGCCCGGATGCTGTCTGTGTGCTGCCCTATGACCCCGTGCGTGATGAAGTGGTGCTAGTAGAACAATTCCGCGTCGGGGCGCTTACTAAAAGCCCCCATCCGTGGCTGTTGGAGTTGGTGGCGGGCTTGATTGATAAGGAAGAAATCCCCGAAGAGGTTGCGCGCCGCGAAGCACAGGAAGAAGCCGGACTAACCCTAACCGAGCTGCTCCCTATCACGAGCTATTACCCGTCGCCGGGCGGTTCTGATGAGCGCGTGCATTTATTTGTGGGGCTATGCGACAGCAGCAACGCGGGCGGCATTCACGGCTTGCCGGAAGAAGGCGAAAACATCCGCGTTGAGGTGATGCGCTTCGCCGACGCCTTGGACGCGATGGCCGCCGGTCGGTTGGATAACGCGGCCAGTTTGATTGCGCTGCAATGGTTGCAACTGAACCGCGAACGAGTGCGCGCCCAATGGTGCTGATTCAACTCACCGACAGCCACTTATACGGCACGCCAGAGCGCCGCTTGTGCGGCATGAACACCGCCGACAGCTTGCGCGCTGTGGTGGCGTTGGTGCGTCAGCAACACCCTGAAATAGCGGCTATTTTGGCCACCGGCGACCTCTCACAAGATGAAAGTGCGGCCTCTTATCAGCACTTTTTGGAAATCGTCGCGCCGTTGAATGCGCCGCTGTATGCCTGTGCGGGCAACCACGATGAAGCGCATTTGTTGGCCGCGCAGGTGTCGGCGGTGCGGGAATTTACCTGTGGCGCGTGGACGGTCATTTTGCTGAATTCGAGTGTGGCCGGTTGCACGGCGGGGCATATTGCTGCCACTGAATTGGCATGGCTGGCACAGCGATTGGAAGCCAACACGACGCGCCCGGTGTTGGTCGCGTTTCACCATTGCCCGCTGCCGGTGGGGTGCGCGTGGCTCGACCCGATAGGCTTAACCAACGCCGATGCCTTGTTTGCCTGTTTAGCGCCGTTCTCCAATGTGCGTGCGCTGTTGTGCGGGCACGTTCATCAGCCGGTTGAGCAATTCAAGAATGGCATCAAGGTGCTGGCTTCTCCGTCAACCTGCATTCAATTTGCCGCGAACAGCACCGAATTTACGGTAAGTGATGAATTGCCGGGGTATCGCTGGCTGCGTTTGTTGGAAGACGGCACCTTAGAAACGGGTGTCCAACGTGTGCCCGCGTTTGCGTGGAATCTTGATTTGAACGATGGATATTAAACATGCCAACCCTGATTTATTTGCATGGTTTCAACAGTTCGCCCGCGTCGGAAAAGGCGCAAGCCTTGTGGCAAGCCGCGTGCGCGCACGGTGTGGCCGAACAGGTTCGCATTCCCGCGCTGCCCAACAACGCCGAACAAGCGATTGCGTTAATCGAGGCAGAAATTGCGGCGGCTGAAACGCCTGTCACGTTGGTGGGCAGTTCGCTGGGCGGTTACTACGCGACCTATTTGGCGGAGCGTCATGGGTTGAAGGCGTTGCTGATTAATCCGGCGGTGCGTGTTTCGCGTTATTTTTCGCGCTACCTCGGCACGCAGCGCAACTATTACAGCGGCGAAGAATGGGAATTGACGCCCGCGCACATCGCGCAGATGGCGGCGTTAGAAGTCCCTGCCCCGCAAGAGGCCGCGCGCGTTGTGGTGTGGTTGCAAACGGGGGATGAAACCCTCGATTACCGTGATGCTGCCGCCTATTACCACGCCTGCACCCTCGACATTCAATTAGGCGGAGACCACAGCTATCAAGGCTTTGCCGAGCGCATTCCTGAGCTGTTGGCGTTTGCGGGTTTCTCGCTTACTTCTTGATTTTTATCTGAAAAAGACCTTTCTCATGGCTAATACTACTTACAACGCCGATGCCATTGAGGTTCTCTCTGGCCTCGACCCGGTTCGTAAAAGACCGGGTATGTACACTGACACCAGCCGCCCCAATCACTTGGCGCAAGAAGTCATTGATAACAGCGTGGATGAGGCGTTAGCCGGTCATGCGCGTTCTATTCAGGTCATTTTGCAGGCGGATAATTCGCTACAAGTTATCGACGATGGGCGCGGAATGCCGGTCGATATTCACCCCGAAGAGGGTATTTGTGGCGTCGAGCTGATTTTGACCAAGCTGCATGCAGGCGGAAAATTCTCGAACAAAAATTACCAATTCTCCGGCGGTTTGCATGGGGTGGGCATTTCGGTGGTGAACGCGCTGTCCCATCGCGTAGAAGTGCGCGTGCGCCGTGACGGTAACGAATACCGCATGACCTTCGCCGATGGCTTCAAATCCAGCGAATTGGAAATCATCGGGACGGTGGGCAAGCGCAACACCGGCACCAGCGTGCAATTCTGGCCTGACCCGCAATACTTTGATTCAGCGAAGTTTTCGATTAGCCGCCTCAAGCATGTCTTGAAAGCCAAGGCGGTGCTGTGCCCCGGTTTGTCGGTGTCTTTTGAAGACAAAGTGAGCGGCGAAAAAGTTGAATGGCACTATGAAGACGGTTTGCGTTCTTACCTGAGCGACGCCGTGCGCGAATGCGTGCGTCTGCCGGAAGAGCCGTTTTGCGGCAGTTTGGCCGGACAGCGCGAGGCGGTCGATTGGGCGCTGTTGTGGCTGCCAGAAGGCGGCGACAGCGTGCAAGAAAGTTACGTCAATTTGATTCCGACCGCGCAAGGCGGCACGCACGTTAATGGTTTGCGCCAAGGCTTGTTGGATGCGCTGCGCGAGTTTTGCGAGTTCCGCACCTTGTTGCCGCGTGGCGTGAAATTAGCGCCGGAAGATGTGTGGGAACGCATCGCCTTTGTGCTGTCGATGAAGATGCAGGAAGCGCAATTTTCGGGGCAAACCAAAGAGCGCCTGTCCTCGCGTGAGGCGGCGGCGTTTGTGTCGGGCGTGGTGAAAGATGCCTT
>CAZBNX010000045.1:0-7588 GCA_964493255.1 uncultured Pseudomonas sp. | reverse complement strand
AAAGAGATTTGGTACGCGCTGGACGACGCCGAGCGCGATGGCATCCTCGACCGCCTCATCGCCGAGAAAAAACGCGGCAAGCCGCAAGTGACGCGCTTCAAAGGGTTGGGCGAAATGAACCCCGGTCAACTGCGTGAAACCACGATGGACCCCAATACACGGCGGCTGGTGCAATTAACCTTGGAAGATGCACAAAGTACCTTTGAAATCATGGACATGCTGCTGGCCAAGAAACGCGCCAGTGACCGCAAAAGCTGGCTAGAAAGCAAAGGTAATTTGGCCGAGGTGCTGGCGTGACAGCACGCGGCGGTGTGTGCTGGCTGGCGCTGTGCGGGCTGTTGCTGGCGCGTATGACGCTGGCCGCACCCGCTGCACAGGAGCTGGAGTGGGTCGCGGCGCTGCCGGTGGCGGAGATGCGCGGCGGCAATCTTTCGGGGGTAACGCGCTGTCCTGATGGGCGTTTTTGGGCGGTTTCTGACCGCGAAGATGCGCGTCTTTATCAGCTTATTCCGCACGAAAAAAGCTGGCGCGCTGAAGCCCACGCGCTGCATTTGCCTGCGCCACCACAGGATGAATTACCGTTTTGGCTGCGTTGGTTAAATGCGTTGCTGGGCGTTGTGCGTGGTGATGCGCTGGACTTTGAAGGCATTAGCTGCGACGCCGCTGGAAATCGGTATGTGCTGAGTGAGGCGAATGTGGCGGTGGCAAAAGTGCTGCCGTCGGGCGAGGCGGCGTGGTTGCCGTTGCCGCGTGAGGCGATTCGTCAGGCGCGGGAGCGTGGTTTGTTGCGTTCGCTGAATGCGCTGGCTGAAGGCGTCGCCGTTGACCCCAGCGGGCAACGTGTGTGGCTGGCCGCCGAGCGCGACGGACGCGGCTTATTAGCGCACACGCACACCGCTGACGGTTGGCATTGCGCGGAAACGGGTTGCGTTCTGTTGGCAGAAGCGCAGCAGGATTTTTCCGATGTGGCGTTTTTCGACGGCTATTTATACAGCTTGGAACGCCAAGCGCGTCAGGTGTGTCAGCGTGAGCCTGACACCGGAAACGTGCGGCGCTGCTGGTCGTTAGCGGCGGGGTTGGGGCGTCCTGAATTGCGTTATGACACCGAGCACGAATTGGCCGAAGCCCTGTTTTTAGACGCCGATGGCCTCTGGATTGGGCTAGATAACGGCAGTTCGCCACTCACTGCGCGCGGGCGGCCTAACGCCAGCGGTGAAGCGCGCCCCATGATTTTCTACTTTAAGGCTCCGCCGGAAGGCTGGGGCGGCTGAACATTCATTCATTTTTTGAGAACACCATGAGCGAATCACTCGATTTGAGTTTTGAAGGCGTGGAGCGCCGGTCGCTGGCCGAGTTCACGGAACAGGCTTATCTCAACTATTCCATGTACGTCATCATGGACCGCGCGCTGCCGCACATTGGTGACGGCCTAAAGCCGGTACAGCGCCGCATTGTGTACGCCATGAGCGAGCTGGGTTTAAGCGCCGACGCCAAGCACAAAAAATCCGCGCGTACCGTCGGTGACGTGTTGGGCAAATACCATCCGCACGGCGATTCAGCCTGTTATGAAGCGATGGTGTTAATGGCGCAGCCGTTCAGTTATCGCTATCCGTTGGTGGATGGCCAAGGCAACTGGGGCGCACCGGATGACCCCAAATCCTTTGCGGCCATGCGTTACACCGAGGCGCGCTTGTCGCGTTATGCCGGATTGCTGCTGTCAGAATTGGGGCAAGGCACGTCGGACTGGGTACCCAATTTTGATGGCACCCTCGATGAACCGCGCACGTTACCCGCACGTTTGCCGAATTTACTGCTGAATGGCACCACCGGAATTGCGGTCGGCATGGCCACTGACGTGCCGCCGCATAACCTGCGCGAGCTGGCCGCTGCCTGCGTGCGTCTGTTGGATGAACCGGAAACGCGCCTTGAGCAACTGTGTGAATTGTTGCCCGCGCCGGATTATCCAACCGAGGCGGAAATCATCACGCCGCGCCATGAGCTGTTGAAGATGTACCAAACTGGACGCGGTTCGGTGCGGATGCGCGCGCTGTATCGCAAAGAAGACGGCGATATTGTGATTACTGCGCTGCCGCATCAGGTCTCTGGGGCGAAGGTGTTAGAGCAAATTGCCGCACAGATGCAGGCCAAAAAACTGCCGATGGTGGCGGATTTGCGCGATGAATCTGACCATGAAAACCCGTGTCGGATTGTGATTGTGCCGCGCTCGAATCGCGTGGATTTAGATGAGGTGATGCAACACCTGTTTGCCACCACCGAGCTGGAAAGTACCTATCGCGTCAACATGAACGTGATTGGTTTAGACGGAAAACCGCAGGTAAAAAACCTGTATCAGTTGCTGTCGGAATGGCTGGCGTTCCGTTGCCAAACCGTGCGGCGGCGCTTGCAATTCCGTTTAGACAAGGTGGAAAAACGCCTGCATTTGCTGGATGGCTTGCTGGTGGCGTTTCTCAATTTGGATGAAATTATTCGCATCATCCGCGAAGAAGAGCAGCCCAAAACCGTGTTGATGAGCCGTTTTGCCTTCAGCGAAACCCAAGCGGAATACATTTTAGAAACCCGTTTGCGCCAATTAGCGCGTTTAGAAGAGCTAAAAATTCGCACCGAACAGGATGAACTGGCACAGGAGCGCGCCGGTTTGAGTGAATTACTGGGCAGCGAAACGCGCTTAAAAGGCTTGGTACGTCAAGAGCTTATCAGCGATGCCGAGCAATACGGTGATGCCCGTCGTTCGCCGCTCGTGGCACGCAGCGAAGCACGCGCGCTGTCGGAAAGTGATTTGCTGCCGACCGAGCCGGTAACGGTCGTGTTGTCGGAAAAAGGCTGGGTGCGTTGCGCGAAAGGGCACGACGTGGACGCAGCGGGCTTGTCGTACAAAGCAGGCGATGCGTTCAAAACCGCCGCTCCGGGGCGCTCGAATCAGCAAGCGGTCTTTTTGGATTCAACCGGGCGCTGTTATTCATTGCCCGCGCATTCGTTGCCTTCAGCGCGTGGTCAGGGGGAGCCGCTTACAGGGCGTTTAGCGCCACCGGCAGGCGCGCATTTTGAGCGATTGCTGATGCTGGATGAAGCCGCGTTGTATCTGTTGGCATCCGATGCGGGCTATGGTTTTTTGGCCAAGGGCGAAGATTTATTGGCTAAAAACAAATCCGGCAAAGTGCTGCTGACGCTGCCCGACGGCGCGCAGGTTATGCAGCCGCTGTGGGTACGCGATGCACAAACGGAGTCGCTGGCGGTCGTGACGCGCGAAGGGCGTTTGCTGGTGTTGGGCGTTAATGAGTTGCCGCAGCTTGCAAAAGGAAAAGGCAATAAAATCATCACGTTAGGCGATGATAAAGACGCCGTTATCGACATGGCTTTACTGAATGCAGGGCAAACGCTGGTACTCCATGCGGGCAAGCGCACCTTGTCGTTGCGGGAAGCGGATTTGCTGTTGTATCGCGCGGAGCGTGGCCGACGCGGCGGTTTATTGCCGCGTGGTTTTCAGCGTGTTGAGCGGTTGCAGGTCGAGTAAACGGCAGGGGTTAGAGCGTTTGCCGCACCGCTGTGGGGGTGGCAGCGCCTCGACCGTACAGCAAGCGATTGAGCTGCTGGTCAACACGTTCGGCCAGTGGCTCTTTTAGGCGCTCAATGCAGCACGCACCCGGCGGGGTCGGTACGCGACGCAAACGCGCCAAGGGGGTTAATTGTGTTTCAGTGGTGGGGGTTAAATCGTAAAGCAGCAAATTACGACTGTGACGCCCCAGCTCCAGCGCGCGCTGTGTGGTGGGTTGCAACAGCAGCAGCGTGAGCGGCATTTCGTGCAGGTTTTCGCCTTGGCTTAAACCCAACTCCAGTTGTAACGGCAAACCGCTGTCAGCGATGTCCATTTGGAGGTTATAGCCCACCGCGCGCATGAGCTCACCACAGCACAGCGCCCGATTTAGGTAGTTTTCACCTAATTGATTTTCATGGAAAAGAATGAGGCTTCCACCGTCATCAAGGCTGTGTTGTGTACCGCGATGCAAGCGCACCGCTTCATCGAGTGCATCTCTGTAGCGCGTCAGGACGCTCCGTAAGCGTTCTTGTGGCAGGCGTTTAAGCTCGTGTTGTGCGCCCAAGTGAATAGACAAGGCTGCACAGTGAACCGTGGGCGGCGTGAGTGCCAAATCGTGTTGGTTTAAATCGAATTCAAAATCTTCGGCAAGTTGCGTGGAGGCCGGGGTTTTCGTGGCAGCACGCGGCGGCTCGACGGTTTTTTCAGGGGTGAAGACCGGCGCTGGCGGTATCGGCGCTACGGTGGGCGGCGTGGTGACGCGCGCCACGTCGCTAGATAATTCGTCTTCTTCACTGAGCGCGGCGTCTAAATCGTTATCGGTGACGGTCAATTCAGCGCCTAACGTGGCCTGTAATTGCCGTGCAAGTTCGCCTATCTCATCTTGGCGCTCTATGCCGGGTGCTGTGTCAACCGGGTCGCGTAGCCAGACGCGCAGTTGTGTCAGTGATTGGCTTAGACGGTTGGCTAACCGCAGGCTCATCGCTAATCCAATCAGCAGCACGATGCCCGCGAGGATGCCCATATTTTGTAAATTCAACGTGAAGGGGTCTTGGAGGCGTTTCATATTCAAGCTGATATGTAAGCGCGCTGCTTGGACATCTTGCACAATTAACGGTGAAGCAAAGGTACTGATTTGATCCGCTTTTTGGGGGGAAAAATCCGCCAGCCGCTGACCGGCTTCGGCAATGATGCGGTAGTCGGGCGTAAGAATAGCCGCATGGGCCACTAACGGATTGCGTAAAAGTGTATCGAGCAGAATAGTCAGCCCAAGGCGGTCATTGGTAGCCAGCAAGGTGATGGCAGAAACGGCGGTTTGTTGCTGCAACGAACTGCCAACGGCGGTCGCCAGTTGGGCGCTGGTTTGCTCTAGCTGCAAGCTGGTTAGCCAAACGAACCCTAAAATGGTGATGGCCAACAAAATCAGCGTATGGCTAAAAATACGCAAACGAATAGGTGCCCGTCGCTTCGCAAAGGCGTTAGAGAGCTGCACAAAGAAATTATCAGGCTTTAACGGGGATGGCCGGCTCACAAGTAGGGGACTCGGCTGAAGTAACGAATGGCCAAAAGTATAACGACAGAGCGGGGTTAGCGGTACGGCACGCTGCCTGATTTTGGGGATTATCGGTAGAATACCGGCCTTTTTGGGGCTTACGGAGGTGCATCGTGCGTGAAATCGTCCTGATCAACATTACCGGGGAAGACCGTCCGGGGCTGACAGCGGCCATTACTGGCGTGCTGGCTCGCGGTGGCGTGAATATCCTCGATATCGGCCAGGCGGTCATCCACGACACTTTATCGTTTGGCATTTTGGTTGAAATTCCGCACACCGAGCAGGCGTCTGCGGTGCTCAAGGACGTGCTTTTTACCGCCTACGAGCTCAAACAGCAGGTGCGTTTCACCCCCGTTTCTGAAAGCGAGTATTGCCAGTGGGTCAGTGGCCAAGGCAAGCCGCGCCATATCGTTACGCTGCTGACGCGCCGTATTACCGCCGAACAGTTGCACCGCGTGAGCACCATCACCGCGCGTTATGGCCTCAATATTGACCAAATCGACCGCCTCTCGGGGCGCATGGCGTTGGATACGCCCGCTGATAGCAGCAAAGGCTGTATAGAATTTTCAGTGCGCGGTGAACCCGCCGACCCTGCCGCGTTGCGCGCGGAGTTTTTGCGTGAAGCGCAAGAGCTAAATATTGATATTGCCTTCCAGCGAGACACCCTGTTCCGCCGCAATCGTCGTTTGGCGGTGTTTGATATGGATTCCACGCTGATTGAAGCGGAAGTCATTGATGAGCTGGCAAAGGCGGCGGGTGTGGGCGAGCAAGTGGCCGAAATTACTGAACGCGCGATGCGCGGCGAGTTAGATTTCCGTGCCAGCTTCCGCGAGCGTTTGGCGTTGCTGCAAGGCTTATCCGAGGATGTGTTAGAGGGGATTGGCGCTTCTTTACGCTTGACCGAAGGCGCGGAAACGCTGTTCGCCGAATTGAAGCGTTTGGGCTACAAAACGGCAATTTTGTCCGGTGGTTTCACCTATTTTGCCCGTCAGTTGCAGCAAAAACTGGGCATTGATTACGTTTTTGCGAATGAATTGGAAATCGTGGACGGTAAAGTCACGGGGCGCGCGGTAGAGCCTATCGTCGATGCCCAACGTAAAGCGGATTTGCTGCGTGAATTAACCGAACGCGAGGGGCTGCGTTTAGAGCAAACCATCGCCGTCGGGGACGGTGCCAATGATTTGCCGATGCTGGCGATTGCCGGTTTGGGCGTCGCATTCCGCGCGAAGCCGCTGGTCAAACAATCGGCTAAACAGGCCATTTCCACGTTAGGGCTGGATGGTATTTTGTACCTTTTAGGCTACCGTGACCGCGAAAGTTTCAATGGCTAACTCTTTGTAGTGAAAAGAAAAAGCCGCTCAAAAGAGCGGCTTTTTTTGTGCCTGAAGCGTTAGCGTTGCGCGCTGCCTAAGGCTTGTCCCATTTGCACGGGGCTGCCTGCGCCGAGGCTTTGCTCCCAGTTCACTTGTTCAGGGCCAAACAGCACGATGGCGGTGGAGCCCAGTTTGAAGCGTCCCAATTCCGCGCCTTTTTCTAAATGAATCGGCTGGGCGCTGGGTGCGTAGTGGAAGGTTTTTAGCTCACGCTTCGGTGGCGTAATCAGCCCAGCCCACACGGTTTCGATGCTGGCCACAATCATCGCGCCGACGAGAACAACCGCCATCGGGCCGCGTTCGGTGTCGAAAATGCACACAACGCGCTCATTTCGTGCAAACAGTTCGGGCACATTTTCAGCGGTAAAACCGTTCACCGAGAATAATTTGCCGGGCACATACACCATCTCGCGCAGCGTTCCGGCTAATGGCATGTGAACGCGGTGGTAATCGCGCGGAGACAGGTAAACGGTAGCGAACTCGCCGCCCATAAACGGGGCTGCGCGGTCTTCGTCGCCGCCGAGCAGTTCTTCGACGCTAAAACTGTGGCCTTTCGCTTGCAAAACGCGGCCATATTCAATCGGCCCCATTTGGCTAATCGCGCCATCGGCTGGGCAGAGAATGGCGTCGGGTGTGTTGTCGAGTGGGCGCGCGCCTTCACGCAAGGCACGGGTGAAAAAGGCGTTAAAGTTTTCGTACGCATGCGGGTCGCTGACTTCTGCCAAGCTCATATCGACGTTATAGCGTTGGATAAACCAATCAATCAGCGGATTTTTGAACCAAGGCGCACGGCATTCCGCCGCATGACCAATCAAACGAGACAAGCAATGGTGCGGCAGCCCGTACTGAGCCAGCAAAAACAAGCGTTCTTTGACATTCATGGATGCTTAAACCTCGACAGGCGTTTCAGGATGATTGCCCCACTCAGACCAAGAACCCGCATAGCCCTGTACCTGCGGGAAGCCCAGCGAGCGCATCACCAAATAGGTAAAGCCCGAACGTCGATGGGTTTGGCAATGGGTAATGATGGTTTTGTCGGCGTGGATGCCGTGCGTGGCCAGCACGTCGGCGGCATCGGGACGAATACGCAGCGCGTTGTTACGGTCGTGC
>CAZBNX010000044.1:0-12421 GCA_964493255.1 uncultured Pseudomonas sp. | reverse complement strand
AGTGACTGGCTGAACGAGGCGCGCACTATACAGCATCTTTTTAGGGCGTCAATACGTTCACTGCATATTTTTAACAGAGGCCGTACACGTACACGCCCCTGTTTTCAGCTTCATATCGTGAACGCTATTTTAACGAACACCCAAATGTTCCAGGCTTTCGTAAGTCAATGCACCATAGGCCAAGCCATTGGCTAACTGATACTCAAGCAACGCTTCAACTGTACGACGCCCTAACTTTCCATCCACAGCACCCGGCTCAAAGCCAGCACGCCTTAACGCTGTTTGTAATGAATAAATCATCGGCTCACGCAAATCGGCATCACATACAGCAGGAACAGTGACTAACTTGGGCTCTCCCTCGTAACGAGTTGCGCCGATTTCTTTGCGTTCCGCAGGTAATTGTCTTTCTTCAACAGACTCAGACTGTGCAATGCTCTTGACCGTCAGCGTCGTAGTCTCGTCTGAAGTTTGCACAGGCACAACACGCGCAGGCGTCTCTAAAACCCAGCGTACCACTTCTTTATATTCAGCAGCCTCTACGACTATTTTGGTCGTTTCTGGGCTAACCAGTTGTTTTTTAGTGACAATTTTTGTTTTAGCTGGAACGGTACGCGCACACAAGGCGCTTACTGGCGCGGCTGAAAAACGCACACCACCTGCGGATTTACACGATTCCAACTCCGTTCGTGATGCTTCAACCACCACTAACTCTTTAACGTCTTCAAAGACGGCAGGCACGACAACACTTTTACGCACTTCAGGCTTAATTTCTATACGCTCAGTGACCGCGCGATAAACAGGCGGCTGTACTTTATACATCGTAGTGCCCGCTTTCGTAACAAGCTGTGCTTCGTCTTGCGCCAAGCGTGCAGGCGTTACACGCAATTTATTCACAGCATCTCGAACCACAACATCCACAGCCGATTTAATCGGCTTGGGACGCACAATGGATTGCACCCAGCACTGTCCACTTAATGCAGAGATGGCAGTGGGTTGAGGAACATGCCCCGACGCATTTAACACGGCCTGTTTAACCTCAGCGCCGAGGCTTCTTGGAGCCTGCGCCTGCACCTCCTTTCCCTGTTCTACGCCTTGCAACGCAGCAGTTCTATCCCCATTCACTGCCGTTGCCGAACAACCCATTACCCCCGCAAACATCACAGGCAGTAAAAGCATCCCCATTCTCATCAATACAACCCCTTATTGGTTAGTTCTCACACTTATAGGACGTGTGTTCTGAACGTCTCCCCCCAAGAACGCAATTTGTAGCGGTGCGACAGTTAATCAGCCGAATCCTGCGGTTTTCGGCGTCTGGGTGCTGCAAATCCATCATTGGAACGAGCATTCGGTTTACTTTTCGAATCTCTCGCTGAAGAAGATCGCGCTACTTTCGGCATACCGCCCGATTTCTTCGTTTTTTTCTTCTTCGTACCGACCGCTTTACCTGAAGCCTTGACTTTTTTCGGGCCAGTGTAACTACCCTGTAGCTCGCGAATCTGACGCCGCTCAAACGCTTGCTTCAAATAACGCTCCACGCTAGACATCAGATTCCAATCATTGTGGCAAATCAACGAGATAGCTAATCCAGCCTGTCCGGTACGTCCAGCACGCCCCACGCGATGCGTATATTCATCACCGCTACGAGGCATGTCGAAGTTAATCACCAAATCAATGCCGCTGATGTCCAAACCGCGCGCGGCTACATCGGTTGCCACCAATACATCAATATGCTTTTGGCGTAATCGTTCGATGCCCGCTTTACGTTCTTCTTGCGTTTTTTCACCATGCAGCACATAAGAACGCACATTAGACGCACGCAAAACACCCGCTAAACGGTCCGCCTGTACGCGCGTATTGGTGAAAATCATAGCCTGCGTGAAAGTTTCATGTGCCAATAACCATTGCACAAGACGCTCTTTATGCGCGACATCATCCGCTGTGATGATTTGCTGCCGCAGATTTTCATTTAACTCTGTGCGGGGATTTAATAACAGCGTTTCCGGCTCACGCAGCACCTCACCGACAACCGACGCCAACACACGCCCACCAGAAGTTGCGGAGAAAAGCAGAGTTTGACGCTGTGCATTACTGCACGCAGCCGCTAAAGCTCGAACGTCATCGCCCAGTCCCAAATCAAGCATACGGTCAGCTTCATCCAAGACTAAGACGTCAACATCAGAAAGATCTAAACCACCCTCATGCAGGTGTTCGACCAATCGCCCCGGCGTTCCAATGACAATTTCCGGATTTTTTCGTAACGCAGCCGATTGGTCTTTGAGAAATTCGCCGCCCGTAATTAGCGTCGATTTAATGAACGTAAATTGTCCAAAACGACTCACTTCGCGTTGAGTTTGCTGCGCTAACTCGCGCGTGGGCAGCAGAATAAGTACACGAGCAGCCGCATCAGGACGGCGCTCAGTCAGCAAACGATGCAATAAAGGCAGCACAAACGCAGCCGTTTTTCCGCTGCCGGTTTTAGCAATGACGCGCAAATCGCGCCCTTCCAACGCAACGGGAATGGCGGCTTCCTGCACTTTCGTTGGTGTCGTAAACGACAACTCCGCCAAGGCTTTCAACAAACGTTCATGCAATCCGTAGTCAGCAAACACAAAATTTCCCCAAAAACACACACGCGACAGTCATATAAAACTACAGTTGTCCGTGTGTGGCTGTTATTTTCATTCGCGGGGCAAAGGCCCCTTCTCTGTGTATCTTCCGCTTTGTGAGTTCTTTTATGCTTAAGCAATTCGTAGTAGCGACCTGCGCCATGCTCATTTCCGCATCACTCATCGCCGCCGAAGTACCGCGCGTACTGCTTCAAACCAACAAAGGCGATGTCGAGCTAGAACTAAACCCAGAAAAAGCCCCCGTCAGCGTAAAAAACTTTCTTTCTTATGTAGAGAGCGGCTTTTACAACGGCGTTATTTTTCACCGCGTCATTCCCGGATTTATGATTCAAGGCGGTGGCTTCACCCAAGAGATGCAGCAAAAAACAACCAACGCGCCGATTCGTAACGAAGCCAACAACGGCCTAACCAATCAACGCGGCACCCTTGCTATGGCACGCACTAACGTCGTCGATAGCGCCACCAGCCAGTTCTTCATCAACTTAAAAGATAATGAATTTTTGAACCACGGCCAGCGCGACTACGGTTACGCCGTGTTTGGGCGTGTCGTGAAAGGCATGGAAGTTGTTGACCAGATAGCTAATCTTCCCACTAAGCGTGCCGGAATGCACCAAAACGCACCCGCCGAACCTGTCATTATTCAATCGGCCAAACAGATTAAATAAAAACGCAGGTATGAAACCACGGCATCCACCGCTATTAGGCTACACCGTCACTGCGGTTTTACTGTGCAGTGTCCTAAACACAGGCGTGCGTTTCGTGTTTAAACTCGGTGGCGTCTCAGCAACCCTTATCGTCGCAACCTTGGTGGGCGTGGGAACTGCGTGGTTGTTCCGGCGACAACAACGGCGCGCGCCTACCCCCGAAGAACGCTTCTTCATCACGGCGGGATATGCGTTTTTGCTTGGCGCACTGTATGCGTTGCTGTTGGCGCTTATGTATCTCAAAGATGAACCGGGCACCCCGGGTATGTTGCTATTTATTACGCACTATTTAACGTACCCTGTAGTTATGTGGCTTGCCTTGAAACCAAGGCAGCTCTAATGAGAAGAAATCGCTTTTGTCTCAGCTATCGCTCGAAATATCTACCCGCTAATAGTCATGTCCAGCTTTCACGCAACAGAATGACCGCCTACACTCCGACGCAGTTCGCTTAGATGCACGTTCCCACTTTGCGCCCAAAGGAACCCGCCATGTTAAAAAGGCTGATTGCTTCTCTCTGCTGCCTGCTTTTCATTCCTGCTGCACAGGCGGAAGTGTTACGCATAGCGTCCGAAGGTAATTACGAACCCTTTAGCTATTTGGATAAGGAGGGGCGGCATACCGGTTTTGATGTTGAGATTGCACAAGCCTTGTGCAAGCAAATGAACCGTGAATGTCAAATCGAATTTTTACCATGGGTGGAATTGATACCCGCTCTTGAGAATCAAAAAATAGACGCCATCATTGCCAGCATGGCTAAGACGGCTGAACGAGAAAAGCGCGTCGATTTCACTAATCATTATTACAGCTCACACTCTTTATTCGTAGGGACACCTAATAAAGTGACTGATATATCGCCTGCATCAATGAAGGGCTTACGCATTTCCGTGATTGACCAAACCATTCAGTACCACTACGTTCGCGCAAAATACCCAGATGCCGTTTTGCAACCAACGCAAACACAAGAGCAAGCCTTTCAACAGCTTATTGCTAATCAAACTGATTTAGTATTTTCCGATAGCATCAATTTATTGAATTTCTTACAACGTCCCGAAGGCTCATCCTATGAGTTTATCGGTAACTCATTGCAAAGTGGCGCGCTTGAAACAAAAGCCCATATTGCAATACGCAAAGGCGATTTTTTACTTAGAGATAAATTCAATACCGCCCTGGAGGAGATTCGCTTAAATGGTACCTATGACCGAATTAATCGGCATTATTTTCCATTTAGCGTTTACTAATTCTGAGGATTGACGCATGTCAAACGGTACGCACTCCAGCGTGGGCTATTTTGGCTTTATTCCCAAGCTGGCAACCACCGTCCAATTGGGCCTCATTGGATTGCTACTGATATTGTCGGCAGTCATTTGGCTTTCTATTCCGATGCTCGGCGGTATTGTCAATAAAGCGGCCCAAGTAAGAAACGAAAACCTCCCAGAACTTACACGCTGGCGCTACAACACACAGCGAGTCGAACAGCTCTACGGTTTTATTGAAACCATTTACTGGACACACGAACGCGCAGCGGCACGCGCGAGTCGTTTACATGCCCAAGTTTTAATTGATAGCTTTGCGTTCGAAAATGGCAGCGACATGGCATTACGCGCACGCAATTTACTTGAAAGTATCAACGCCTTAGGCATACAACGCGATGAACGCCGTACTGCTGTTGTTAATATGCAGTACAGCGCGCGTAAAATGTTAGAAGCGGCGCATAGTTCAAAAAGTGCCTATCGTGAACAATTAGGTGAATTAGCGGCTGCGGGTCTGAAAGTAGGTGTGGTGGGCGTTAATTGGCGCGCCATTGATATAGAAGCACAAAACATACTCGGCGGCCTCAATCAACAACCAAATGAAGAATCCATACATTTAAATAAAATATTACAGGAAATTCATGTTCAATTATTAGCATTAGAAACCATCGAGCAAAATATCAATATTGCTTATCAAAAAGCGGTACGTCAACAGCGCGAATTAGCCACCTTATTAAATACTGATGCCGCACTCAAAACACAACAAATTGCCAGCGAAGTTGAATACGAAGCCAGCCAAATTCGTACTTACAGTATTTGGGTTTTATTAATTGTTAGCAGTATTGCGTTCTGCGTACCATGGCTTTTCCAACGCTTTTTAGTGCGTCCCATTTTGCAATGCAGTCGCGCATTACAACAAATTAGCACCGGTGAGAAAGTAAAATTTCCAGAGCGTACGCTTCTGCAAGAGCTAGACACTATTTGCCAAAGCGTATGCCAATATGGCGAAATGACGCATAAACTCCAACAAGCTAATCAAGAGTTATTGTATTTAGCCCGACACGATGGACTCACCGGTTTAGCCAATCGTCGTACATTTGATGAAGTGCTTGAAAACGAACACGCCCGCGCACGTCGTGGACATAATGATTTAACGCTAGTATTACTCGACATTGATCACTTCAAAAAATTAAATGATCAATACGGCCATCCGTTTGGTGACACCTGTTTACGCAAACTGGCTGACATCTTGCGTGAGTTTAGCCGTCGTCCCGGTGATTTAGCCGCACGTTATGGCGGCGAAGAATTCGCTTTAGTTTTTCCAGACTTATCGCTAGAACAAGGAAAAGTTCTTATGGAGCGGTTTCGCACTGCCGTGAGTAAACTCGTTATAACCACTGAAGAAAACATACCTGTTAGTTTTACTATTAGCGCAGGTTTAGTGCATATTCGTGACATGCCACATTACAAACCCAAAGACCTTATTCATTTAGCCGACTTGGCGCTCTATCGTGCTAAACAATCGGGTCGTAATCGTGTAGAAATCGCCATTACCGATGTCTTCGATGAAGCCTAATTCCAGCGACTCTTTACCCCATGTATTGGCCGGGCCAGTGTTACGACGCATTGAGGCTCATCGTTTAGTATTGTGGCTCATGGCTTCACGACCACTGTCATGGCAATTAATTTTGCAGGCAGCCGATATAACACAAACCATAGACCTTACAGAAGAACAGTGCCAGTCTGTCCAAGTAGGGCATTCAGCGTGGCTCTATTTAATTGATGTCCATATCGAGCAAACACTGCCGAGCGACATCCTTATTCATTACGATTTACAATTTAAAACCCCGCAAGGAAAGCGAGGCGTCTGTGATTGGGGCGCACATCTTTTATATCCCGGACACACTCAACTTAATTTTGTACGTCGCACCCGTGTAGATAATCTGCTACATGGTTCTTGTCGCAAACCACATCACCCCAGTGCAGACGGTATTTGTCAAGCCGACGCCCTATTATTAAATAATGCAGCAGCGCACGAACGTCCGGCATTACTTATGCTCAGTGGCGACCAGATTTATGCCGATGACGTCGCCGGGCCTATGCTGACGGCTATTCATGCCTTAATTGCGCGTTTGGGTTTATTTCATGAAACCTTAGAGGGCGCAGAAGTTACGGATAGCCTTCAGCTTTATCAGCACGCCGATTGTTATTATCAACGAGAAGCCCTGCTGCCCGCTTGTAAAGCCAACGATACTTTGCGCGACCGTTTCTTCGGTGGCACAAAAAAACCTATATTTACCAGCAGTAATGCCCACAATCACCTCATGACGCTCAGTGAGGTATTGGCCATGTACTTGTTGGTATGGTCGCCGGTGCCTTGGCAATTAATTCAAACACATTGCCCGCTGTTGCCTGCTAAAAAAGTCGCGCAATACCACGCCGAAGAAGCCGTCATCCGCGATTTTGTCGCCAGCTTGCCGAGTGTTGCGCGCGCATTAGCGCACTTGCCCACGCTGATGATTTTCGACGACCACGACATCACCGACGACTGGAATCTTTCGGCAGAATGGGAACAAACCGCCTACGGACATCCTTTTTCGCGGCGCATTGTCGGCAACGCTTTATTAGGTTATTTGCTGTGCCAAGGTTGGGGGAATAATCCCGACGCCTTCCGCACGCTACTGCCTGCCACGCAACAGCTCTTCAGCAGCGCCGCGTATTTCGGTGGTTTTCTCAACCAATCGGCACAAGATGCGCTCATTTCACAGCTTTTTTCGTTTCGACGGTGGGGCTATTGTTTGCCCACATCGCCCAACCTAATAGTGCTGGATACGCGCACACAACGCTGGCGCAGTGAAAGCCAACTCAGCAATCCCTCTGGGTTGATGGATTGGGAAGCCCTGTGCGAACTGCAAGAAATGCTGCTTGATAAGCCGTCCGCTATTATCGTTTCTCCCGCCCCTATGTTTGGCGTCAAGCTGATTGAAGTGATTCAACGCCTGTTTACTATGGCTGGGCAGGCGCTCATGGTGGATGCTGAAAACTGGATGGCGCACCCCGGTGCCGCGATGGTGATGCTCAGTATTTTCAGCCATTCGCGCACGCCTGCAAATTACGTTATTTTGTCAGGGGACGTACATTATTCCTTTGCGTATGAAGTACATATCCGCAACCGAGACAGCGGGCCACACCTGTGGCAAATCACCAGCAGCGGGATTAAAAACGAATTTCCGTCTGGTTTGCTGACATGGTTTGACCGCCTCAATCGTTGGTTGTATGCACCGCAATCGCCGCTAAATTGGTTGACGCGCCGCCGTCATTTACTGATAGACCCTTGCCGTCCCGACCGCGCACAACGCGGCGAACGCCTGTGGAATCAGGCCGGACTTGGGCAATTATTGTTAGACAAACGCGGTTCTCCGCGCGCAATTTTGCAACACTGTGCCGATGGCTCTACACCGGTGCATTTTTTACCCGCCAGCGACACTTAATAACGCTGGCACTTTTTTTCTCCACTACAGAGGAGCCCACGGGGGCCTTCCCAGCACTTTATGGATACACACAGTCGCTTTTGTTTTGCGTTTTTTCACGTTATTTCCCTGCACATTTCGCCTCGTTTAGGAGCCTGATTACATGGAAGTCCTTATTCTGATTGGCTTGATTGTGCTGAATGGGTTATTTGCCATGTCCGAGATTGCGCTCGTGACCGCCCGCAAAGCCCGCTTGATGAAATTAGCCGCCGATGGCGACAACGCTGCCGCTGTGGCGCTGCGTCTGGGCGAAGACCCCACCCGCTTTCTGTCAACCATTCAAATCGGCATTACGTCCATTGGCGTGCTAAACGGTATTGTCGGTGAAGCCGTTTTAGCAGGGCCGTTGTCTTTATGGTTGAAAGAAACCTTCTCACTCTCCGAAGAAGTCTCCAGCATTAGCGCCACGGCAGCCGTCGTCATCGGCGTCACTTATGTGTCGATTGTGGTCGGGGAATTGGTGCCCAAACGTCTCGGCCAAATCAGCCCTGAACCGATTGCGCGTCTTGTTGCTCGCCCTATGCAGATTTTGGCGCTCATCACACGCCCGTTTGTCGTGTTATTGGCGTTTTCCACGCACACGCTGTTGCGCATGATGGGCGCACGCCAAACCAGTCAAAGCAGTGTCACGGAAGAAGAAATTCACGCCATGCTGGAGGAAGGTTCTGAAGCGGGCGTGATTGAACAGCACCAACATGAAATGGTGCGTAACGTGTTCCGGTTGGATGACCGGCAGTTAGGCTCACTGATGATTCCGCGCTCAGACGTGGTGTGTTTGGATATTCGTTTATCCGCTGATGAAAACCTCAAAGTGCTCATCGAATCCGAACACTCGCGCTTTCCCGTGTGCGATGGCAGTCTGGATAAACTGCTGGGCGTTATTCACGCGAAACAGGCATTAGCGTGCGTCGTTAAAGGGGAAACCCCTGATTTTGCGGCGAAATTACAGCCGTGCGTGTATGTGCCCGAAACGCTCACCGGCATGGAATTACTGGAACAATTCCGCGCCAACGACATGCAAATGGCGTTCGTCATCGACGAATACGGCGAAATTGAAGGCATCGTAACGCTGCAAGACGTGCTGGAAGCCGTCACCGGCGAATTTACCCCCACCAACGCCGAAGACGCATGGGCCGTGCAGCGCGAAGACGGCTCTTGGTTGTTGGATGGCGCGATTCCCATCCCGGAAATGAAAGACCGCCTCGAATTAAAAACCGTGCCCGAGGAAGATAAAGGCCGTTATCACACCGTCAGCGGCATGATTATGTTGCTATTAGGCCGCGTCCCCGCGACCAGTAACCATGTAGATTGGGACGGCTGGCGCTTCGAAGTGGTCGATATGGATGGCAAGCGCATTGATAAAGTGCTGGCCTCGCCACTCAGTAACGAGACGCAGCCCGACGGCTAACTCACGGGCGAATGCCGGAGGCGCTTGCCTCTGGCATCACGCCTTGAAGCGTCGCACCGCTTCAATCCATTGTTCATTCCAGCGCGTTTGCTCGCTGATTAAACCCAGCGCTTCCATACGCTCTTTGTGCTGGTCAATTTCATGCACTAAATGACTGACGCCCGTTGGATTATTATCTAATTGGCACATTTGAATCAGCCCCACATGATAAAAACGCAGCGCGTTTAACGCATTCTCATCTTCTTTTATAACGCCCGCTTTAATATGGTGCATCACATTGGTTAAACGCATTAAATGGCGCTTGAGTCGCCACCCATACACCGCAGACGCCATCCACGGCTTATCCCAAAACTGAAAGCGCACAAGCAATACGGTAGAAATAACACCAACAACAACACCCGCCAAATTAAAACGAAAATTATCAGCCCCCGGCGTACCCAATAATTGAACGCTGATGGTTGAAAATAACATTGCCTGAATAACAAAACAGCCAATAACAAAAAAAGCAACACGCCGCGTCTCTTGGCGATAGCGTTCTGGGTTTAATGATTTAATCTCAAAGCTCATTTAGATGGACTCCCCTGAATGACTATTAAAGAATCGAATAACACCGCGCCCCGCTTCTTTTGCCTGATACATTGCAATATCAGCACGTTTAATGAGTTCGCTTTCATCCAGACCATCATTTGCAAACAAAATACCGCCAATACTGGCAGAACAACGATGCTCAACTGTCGTTGAACTCCCTTCTTTACACGCCGATAAATAATAGGGTTCCGAAAGAGTAGCTAATATCTTCTTAGCACACATCAATGCTTGTGCAGCCGCAACATCACGCTTCATATCTAACGCTGACACCATAACCACAAACTCATCACCGCCAAAACGGGCCACCGTATCGCCTTCACGCACGCACGTTTGCAGCCGTTCAGCCACAGCAATTAATAATAAATCTCCTACTTCATGCCCATAACGGTCATTTAAGGGTTTGAAATTATCAAGGTCCATAAAAAAGAGCGCCCCATATTGCGGGCTGCGCTTTTGCAATGTTAATAAACTTTGTAAGCGTTCACTGAGCAGTCGTCGGTTGGGCAACTGCGTTAGGGTGTCATGAAACGCTAAACGGCGAATTTGTTCATCCAATCGCTTACGTTCACTGATGTCATGGGCAATTTTGGCAATACCCACCACATTTTGATATTCATCAAAAATAGGTGATGTACTGACCGAAATATCTAATAATTGCCCATTCTTATGTAATCGCTTGGTTTCCAGATGACGCACACGCTCGCCATTTTCTAATATCTGAACCAAACAAGAAAACTCATCTCGATAATCGTCAGGTATCAGTAATAACACCGATTTGCCCAGCATTTCATCGGCATGATAACCAAATAAAACACTGGCACCATTATTCCAACTCGTAATATTAAAATCCATGGTAAAGCTAATCACTGCATCTTCACTGGATTCTATAATGGCATGAGCTTGCCTAAGTGCTTGAGCATTCTTCGCTAACAGCGCCCTGTTCCGCGTCCATATCAACAACGAAAGTAAAAAACTAATGGCAACGCCCGCCACTAAAATAATACGCTGATATTGGTTTCCGTAATACTCAGCAAACAAATCTAAATCTCGAACCTGCAACAGCCACGACTGACCTGCCATATTAATAATACGCGCAGCCTGTAAGCGTTCATCCGCGTTATTATTAAAGCGTTCAGTTTTGAATAAAAGCGCCTGTGTTTCTGCACGCGGAACAGAATATAAAGCAACATCTACGTGTGCGACAAAATCAGGTAAATCCCGATTTATCACACTACGCATTAAGTTTCCAACGCGAATGGGTGCATAAGCCCACCCCAACAATACTGAACCGGCAATATCTGGTTTACGCTGGTCTTTAAATATTGGCACATATAATAAAACACCCGCCTGCGGCACAATATCCGTTTCTTGTAACAGCGTCACCTGACCTGATAGCGCCGCTTTTCCTGTACGGCGCGCATGTTCCATCGCGGCACGGCGTGTTGCTTCACTGTACATATCAAAGCCAAAAGCGCGCCGATTGCGTTCATCAAAAGGCTCTAAATAAACAATCGACGTCAATAAATCTTGCTGGCCGGTTGTCCTAATTTCATATCGTGGAAATCCTTCATTACGCATGGACTGAACGTGGGCCTCTCGCTGCTCTGGGTTAATAACTTGAGCAAACCCAATTCCCTGAATGCCGGGATATAAATCATCAATCGACAACGATTCAACATATTGATTAAATTCACTTCTATTTACCGTATTCGAGGCATGAAATAAACCCATTACTCCACGCAGAATTTGTACGTCACCCCGAATACGGCCTTCTAATGCACTGGCCATTCTGTCTGTCATGAGTTCTAACTCAAGCTGACTTTTATCGCGCGCTTGCTGTCCAGAAAAAAACCATAGCCCTGCTGTTATTAACAAACCAAACAACAACACCAGACCGGGAACCATCCAACTACGACACCGACAGATAACACGCGCTGTTCTGCGAAAAAAAGCGTTCATAAGCACCTAATTAATCAGCCTGTGAAAGCAGCTCCGTTAAACATGAGGGTGCGTCCACATCCATTCCGTGCAACACGGTAGAACATTTAACGCAGACTAACCACACACTAATGCCCATTGCTTATTTAGCCGTTTGTCGGAGATGGGCATTTTTGTGCCTAATTGTTGTGCCCACAACGACACGCGGTATTCCTCCAGCATCCAGCGATACAGCATTAACTGCGGGTCGTGTTTATGCTCTTGGCGGTGCTTGGTGAAACGGGCTTGGTACTGCGCCCAGCACGCGGCTAATTCACCGCTCCACACGCGGTCGCGCTGCACTTGGCCGCCGATTTTGTCTAAACGCTGCTCAAT
>CAZBNX010000043.1:8107-12534 GCA_964493255.1 uncultured Pseudomonas sp. | reverse complement strand
ACTAAATTTTGCAGCAACGCATCCAAGCTGGGCGCATCGGCGGTGAGGTGATAATCGGCGTTTTCTTCAAACTCACACGACAATTCTTGGTCACGTTCAAACGACAACGGAATAATTTCGGCCAGCTCCGCACGCAACCATGACGCCACATCAAACGCCGTCATCCGCCCGCGTAACGCATCTGGCTCCAGACGCGCCAGCGTTAAAAGCTGCGTCACCACGCGCGTTGAACGCTCGACGCCGCCGACTAAATGCCGCAGCGCCTCATCCCGTTCTGCCGGATGCTGTGCCGCTAAAGCGTTTTGCGCGTGAATGCGTAACACCGCCAACGGCGTGCGTAACTCATGCGCGGCATCAGCGATGAAGCGTTTTTCTCGTTCGATTAAATCGGTGATTTGCCGTAATAAACGATTCAATTCGCCGATGATGGGCTCTAATTCCAGCGGTAATTGCGGCACATCTAACGGAGAAAGATTTTCCGCATCGCGCGCTTTAATAGAGACCGTCATTTGCTGCAAAGGACGCAACCCCACGCCGATGGCCAACCACACCAACAGCGCCAAAATCGGCAGACCAATGGCATCGGGCAACAAACTACGCAGGGTGATGCTTTGCACCAGTTCACCGCGCACATCGCCGCGCTCCGCGACCAAAATCCAATAGCGCAATGGCTCGTCATGGCGCAAAAAAACCCGCCAGCGCGTGCCCTCTAATAGCACGTCATGGTATCCAGTGAGCTGGGCGTGTAAGTCCGCATCGCGCTCACTCGTCTGGGCTAGAGACGTTTTCAGGGTGTCCAGTAAATGCAGTGGCGCGCTGGCCGATTGCAGCAATAAATGACCTTCTTTATCTAACAATTGGAAGGCGAGCTTGGCCTCATAACGATGCCCGTCGGCGTCCTTTTCTGGGCGATAACGACTGTCAATGAGCTTGGCGCGGTCGAGCGCGCGTTGCAGTGTTGCGAGGGTTTCTGACGTTAAATTTTCCCCCACCATGCCTTCCAACAGGCGCGCACTTTGCGCTAATTGGGCGTCAAACAGTTCTTCTATTTCATGCTGTGCGTCGCGGTAGCTACGCCAAGAAATGACTAACAAAGTGATAGTTAAGACACCCAACACCACGGCCAACGTGCGCGCCCGAATGGAATGCCGCATTAATTTGTACCCTGTACCGTGGTGGCCACTTTTTCCACCATATACCCCACGCCACGCACGGTACGAATCAGCTCAGGGAAAAACTTTTTCCGCAAGTGATGCACATGCACTTCAAGGGCGTTGCTTTCTACATCGTCATCCCAGCCGTAAAGCACTTGCTGAAGTTTGTCGCGCGTTAAAACGCGCCCCGGCTGTGAAATCAGCTCGTGCAGTAGCAAAAATTCCTTACGCGGCAAATTGATAGAGCGCCCGTCGTATGTCACAAGCTGGCTTTCTGGCTCCAAACTAATGCCTCGGTAGGTCAAAATGGATTGCGCGCGCCCCGCACTGCGTCGCAATAACGCACGCAAACGGGCTTTTAATTCTGCCAAATCAAAGGGTTTGATGAGGTAATCGTCCGCGCCAGCATCCAAGCCCGCGATACGGTCAGAGGTGGCATCGCGGGCAGTCAATACCAACACAGGCACCGTGCTGCCGGTTGCGCGCAAACGACGCAAGACATCCAAGCCACTCAAACGCGGCAATCCCAAATCCAACACACAGACGGCAAAACTTTCGTGAGTGAGCGCATGTAAGGCGTTAATGCCGTCTCGCACCCAATCTACGGTATAGCCTTCAGGACGCAATCCCGCACGAATGCCCTCGCCTAAAGCTACATCATCCTCTACCACTAAAATACGCATCGCCTCACCTTCAGATTTGCACCATAAAAAAGCATTTAGCTCTTCGATGGTGCGTAAAACGCCTACCCACAGGCATATTCAGCGCAACAAATGCCCGAAGGTTTTGCACGCAGCAGCCGCTAACATTCTAAAAAAAAGTATTAATTTGCGAAAAAACATAAAGATGGCATTTAACGTGCATAAATTAAGGCGGTCATTTTGACAGTTATGCTCAAAAAACCGTGTCATGGATGACACCTAACACACTGGCTGCATCCCACGGATAGAAAGCGTGCAAAAGTCGTATTAAGTTCTTATTAAGATAAGCAGCTACACAAAAATAGCCTGCAAAGCGCATCACAGAAGCTCAATTTAAGCGTTTTTTCCAGTAAAAACGGCACAGCTTGACGCGAAAATGTCTTTTTTGACTAAACCAACCCTAGACTTTTGTGCTATACGTTTCGGAAACAAAAACAAAATCCATGGCCCAGCGTTTGCAAGGGCACTGTTAAGTTAAAACTGTTCGTAGGAGCAAAAAACATGCAAATCAAGTGGAGCCTCGTTGCCCTCGCCGTTGCTGCCAGCAGCGCCCAAATGGCTGTTGCGAGTCAGCAATCTGAATCTAACGGTTTCGTTGAAGACAGCAGCCTAGAAGTAGTTGGCCGCACTCTCTACATGAACCGTGATTTCCGTAACGGTGATTTCAATACCAATCCTGTTACTGGCAAGACCAACGGCTACCGTGAAGAAACAGGCTTGGGCATCCGCGCTCTGTATGAGTCTGGCTTTACGCAAGGCACCGTCGGCTTTGGCGTTGACGCGCATTCGCTGACCACCATCAAGCTGGACAGTGGCGAAGGCCGTACCAGCAATGGCATGTTCGGCGTAGACAGCGATGGCCGTGCAGAAGCGACTCAATCCGAAGTGGGCGGCGCGGTGAAAGTGCGCGTTTCCAACACCACGCTGAAATACGGTAGCCAGCTCATCGACACCCCTGTTTTCTCCGGTGACGATAGCCGTCTGTCCCCTGAAGTGGCTACTGGCACGCTGTTAAGCAGTGCAGAAATCGAAGGCTTGGAAGTGGTTGCGGGTCGCTTCACCGCCCTGAGCAGCATGGCTCAAACCACACGCGATGACCTCGGCCTGACGCAAGCGGATATCGCCGGTGTTAGCTACGCATTCAACGATAATTTGAGCGCCGGTCTGTACGGCTCAAACATCGAAGACCAGTTCCAAAAGCGTTATTTGAACGTGAACTACACCCTGCCACTGGGCGAGCAATCATTGGTTCTTGACCTGAATGCTTACCGTACCCGCGATGCAGGTCGTGCGTTGTCTGGTGCTATCGACAACAACATTTGGAGCTTGATGGCTGCCTACACCATCGACGCTCACACCCTGAGCGTTGGCTACCAGCGTTCCACCGGTGATACCGGCTATGTGTACGGTGCAGACGGCGGCGGTACCGTGTACCTGGGCAACTCCGTGCAATACTCCGACTTCATCGGCGAAGACGAGCGTTCATGGCAAGTACGTTACGACATCGACATGGCGGGCTTCGGCGTTCCGGGCCTGACATTAATGTCTCGCTACGTTAGCGGTTACGGCATTGATGTAGGTGCAGTACGCGACGCCAAAGAGCACGAACTGGACTTTGAAGCCAAATACGTCATCCAATCTGGTGCTGCCAAAGACCTGTCTCTGCGTGTGCGTAACGCTGTTTACCGCGCTGATTCCGTCTACTCTGGTGACATAAACGAAGTGCGCTTCATCGCTGAGTACCCATTAAGCGTTCTGTAATTCGTTAGCGGTTCTAGCGTCTTTCGCTGGCAAAGCCCGACTCCGGTCGGGCTTTCGCGTTTTTGGGGCAGCGCCGTACAATGCCACCCACTTTTTCCTCTCGTGAAGCGGATTCCTAACCCATGCGTACCAGCCAGTACCTCATCCCGACCCTCAAGGAAACTCCCGCCGACGCCGTGGTGATTAGCCACCAACTCCTGTTGCGCGCCGGTATGATTCGTAAACTCGCGTCCGGTCTCTACACCTGGTTGCCGCTGGGTCTGCGCGTTTTGCGTAAAGTTGAAAAAATTGTCCGCGAAGAAATGGACGCTGCTGGCGCGCATGAAGTGCTGATGCCTGCCATTCAACCCGCTGAACTGTGGCAAGAGTCTGGCCGCTGGGAACAATACGGCCCCGAGCTGCTGCGTATTAAAGACCGCCATCAGCGTGAATTTTGCGTCGGGCCAACGCATGAAGAAGTGATTACCGATTTAGCGCGCAATGAGCTGAACAGCTACAAACAACTGCCGCTTAATTTTTACCAAATTCAAACTAAATTCCGCGACGAAATTCGTCCGCGTTTTGGCCTGATGCGTGGCCGCGAGTTTCTGATGAAGGATGCGTATTCCTTCCACCTCAATCAGGAATCGCTGCAAGAAACCTACGACCGTATGCACCAAGCCTACTGCAACATTTTCACGCGCTTGGGCCTGAAATTCCGTCCCGTGCAAGCGGATACCGGCTCCATTGGTGGCACCGGCTCGCACGAATTTCATGTGTTAGCGGATTCAGGCGAAGACGACATCGCGTTCAGCAACGTGTCGGATTACGC
>CAZBNX010000043.1:4139-8007 GCA_964493255.1 uncultured Pseudomonas sp. | reverse complement strand
TTTGCGGCGCTAACGTCGATGGCAAACACCTGTTCGGCGTGAATTGGGAGCGTGATGTTGCGCTGCCTGAAGTGGCTGATTTGCGTAACGTCGTGGCAGGCGACCCCAGCCCCGACGGTCAAGGTGTGTTGGAAATCAAACGCGGCATCGAAGTCGGCCATATCTTCCAACTCGGCACCAAATACAGCGAGGCGCTCAAAGTGCAGGTGCTGGGCGAAGCCGGTAAACCTGTCACCTTGGTGATGGGCTGCTATGGCATTGGCGTTTCTCGCGTGGTCGCTGCGGCCATCGAGCAAAATTACGACGCGCGCGGCATCCTGTGGCCACAGGCCTTGGCACCGTTCCAAGTCGGCATCGTGCCGATGAAATACGAGAACGCTGACATCAAAGCCGCTACCGATGCGCTGTATGCCGAACTCACCGCCGCCGGTTTTGAAGTGTTGCTGGACGACCGTGATAAGAAAACCAGCAACGGCGTTAAATTCGCCGACATGGAGCTGATTGGCATTCCGCACCGTTTCGTGGTGAGCGAGCGCGGTTTGGCTGAAGGACTGCTGGAATACAAAGGCCGTCAAGATGCAGAAGCGCAAAATGTCGCACGCGATAACGTGGTTGCCTTTTTAGCCGAGCGTTTGGGGCTTTAATGATGAACGGGGGGCGTTTCTCATCAGGGGTTGCTGCGCTATGCAGCGCCTTGCTCTTGGCGGGTTGCGCGTCATGGTCGGAGTCAGAGTTGCCGGAAACAACGGCAACTCCATTAAATGCGCCTGCAAGCGAAACGGCTCTTACCACTGAATTGCGCGTCATTGGGCAACACGTTTTGTTTAATCCCGGTCAGCATTTATTACTGGAATTACCTCGACAATCCATCAAGGTGATAGCACGACAAACACTAGAGACACCGCAGCACACACTAGAAACCCGCGATATTCCGTGGGCGAATCAGCCAATACAGGTTCAGATGCGCCGTGAGCGATTTACGCTCTACACGAACGAACAAGGCGTGTTATTGCTCGATTTACTGGCTGCCCCCCTCGCACGCGCCGACATTTTGCACGCACGTCGTCTGAAATTAAAAGCGTACTTCAACGAGAAGCGCGCCGCTGAATTGATACTGCCGGTAAGCCCCGTCCTACGAGGACGATTACACGAAGTACTGGCACTCATTTATGACGATTTAGAAGGGGGCGACATTCCGCATTGGGTGACGCGCATCGAACGCTTAACGGAGCTGGGTTTCACGGCTGAAGCGCAAACACTCGAAAAAACACTGCTTGACCTCACCACTAACGACCCGCCGCTGCATCAAGAATTACGCCACGCGCTGCACTCTAGACCGCAACATTAAGGGCGCAACGCCCGTAGCTGCGCGCCCAAGCCGTGTGCCGTTTGTTCTCCGGCCAACCGTAAACGCACCTGCCCTTGTGGGTCTATCACAAGGGTGAGGGGCAAGCCTTGAGCGCGTGGCTCTTTCCAGCGCGCGCTAGGGTCTTGGCGCAAACTGGGATATTCCATGCCCAACGCCTGCACCGCAGCGGTCAGCGCATCGCCTTGCAATCCATCAAAATTAACGCCTAACACGCGCACATCCTGAGCAGCCCATTCTTGTTGCACGCGGTTTAATTCAGGTATTTCACGGCGACACGGCGCGCACCACTCCGCCCAATAATTCACCACCAGCCAACGCCCTTGCAACGCGCTAGATTCAACCCGCCGCCCCAAATGGTCTTCACCCCATTCGGGTTTGGCGCACCCCAACAGCCCCAACAGAACCCCTAAACCCAGCGCCCAACGTACCTTCATGCGTTCTTTTCCTGCGTCAACCACTGCGCTAAATGACCGCTGAATTGTTGCTGCCGCGCCTGCTCCAACACGACCAACGCTTGCCGCAAACGCGGAAACCACGGCTCCGGCACCGCCATCTCTGGCGGCAACTCCGCCACTGCGGGCAGCGGCCAAGGACAACTCAGCAACCACGCTTCTAGCGCCACCTCGGATAAATCGCGGCACAACAACCAATCACCGTGGCTATCACGACAGGCGAGTCGCTGCGTTTCTAGCCATGCTAATTGGGCGCGCAACACGGTTTCATCAATAGAAAGGTTTGCAGGCAGTAACTGCGCGATGGGCACACGTTCGCCACAGTGACGTGCTTTTTGTAAGCGCGATAGCACCACCAACACGCTCACCAACGGCGGGCACTGCCCCACCCGACGCCACGTCACCGGCATTCCCAACTGATGCACAAACTCCGCGCCCAACAGCACCAACAACCACGACAAATAAATCCACACTAAAAAAATAGGGAATGCCGCAAATGCGCCATAAATGAGGCGATATCCGGGGAAATAGGCGACATAAAGCCCAAATAAGGCTTTAGACATTTCAAACAAAAAGGCCGTTAATGCACCACCCAACAGCGCATGTTTAGGCGGAACGCGCGCGTTCGGCACCGCGACATACAACAGGCTAAACACCACAAAACTAATCAACAGCGGCGCAAGACTGAGCAACATATCAATGCCCGGCAACCCGCCTTGACGCGACAACGACAGCACATAAGTGCTCATCGCAAACCCGGCGGCCAGCAACAGCGGCCCGAGCGTCAGGACGGCCCAATAACGCAAAAACCCTGACACCGCGCCTCGGTTACGCGGCACGCGCCAAATTTGATTGAATGCGCGCTCAATCGTGGTCAGGGTAAACAGTGCCGTAAACAGCAAAATCACCATCCCGACCCACGTTAATTTGCGCGCCTGCTGGCTAAAAGTACCCAAATAGTTCAGCACCTGCGCGCCCGCATCCGGCAACAGATGGCGAAAAATAAACCCCTGCAAGGCACCGCTCACGTCTTTGAATGCGGGAATGGCCGTCAACACCACCAGCATGACCGTCATCACCGGAACCACCGCAAACAGCGTGGTGTACGTCAGGGCGGCGGCACTTTGCGGGCCACGATTTTCTAGAAATCGCTTCAATAAACGCCGGGCGAAGCGGCGCACCATCTGCCAATGTTCCATGAAATGGATTACCTAAGCCTGTCTCTCATGGGCGGGCTAGAATAGCCGCCCCTCTTCGCTCACACGATGGCCATGACTGATTTAACGCTTTATCACAACCCACGTTGTTCAAAATCACGCAGCGCGCTGGCATTGCTCACCGAGCGCGGTTTGCAACCGACGCTCATTCATTACCTCGACACACCGCCCAGCGCCAACGAACTGCGCGAACTGTTGCACAAGTTGGGGTATAACGCGCGCCAATTGCTGCGAACTGGCGAGGAACTGTATCAAACCCTCAACCTCGCTGACCCTACTCTCAGTGAAGAAGCACTCATCAACGCCATGCGAGAAAATCCGCGTTTAATTGAGCGCCCGATTTTAATTGTGGGTGAACGCGCCATCGTCGGACGCCCGCCCGAAACTATTTTGGAGTTACTGCCATGAGCACGCCTTATGTTTTAGTGCTGTATTACAGCCGTCACGGTGGCACCGCTGAAATGGCGCGGCACGTTGCGCGCGGCGTCGAAATGGGCGGTTTAGCCGCGCGGGTGCGTACCGTTCCGGCGATTTCTGCCGAATGCGAAGCCGTCGCGCCAAGCATTCCCGACAGCGGCGCGCTGTACGTCACCGAAGACGATTTGAAAGGCTGCGCGGCACTCGCCTTGGGCAGCCCAACTCGCTTTGGCAACATGGCGGCTCCGCTGAAATACTTCCTTGATGGCACCAGCAATTTATGGCTCACCGGCGCGCTGGTCGGGAAACCGGCGGGTGTCTTTACCTCAACCGCCAGCCTGCACGGCGGGCAGGAAAGTACCTTGTTATCCATGATGTTACCGCTGCTGCATCACGGCATGTTGCTGTGTGGC
>CAZBNX010000043.1:0-4039 GCA_964493255.1 uncultured Pseudomonas sp. | reverse complement strand
GCCTTGCTGTACACCCGCTGGCGTTATCAGGTAGATCGCCGCCTTTCGGGTGAAAGTTAATCGTTATCGCCGAAAATGGCTCCGCTACGACGTTCGCCGTAAAAACCCCCGACCATCGTCGGGGTGTCAGGTTGCGGCCAGTTACACCCTGCGCGCTATACTGCGCCACCCTTTGCACTGCCCTCGGTGGTGTACCGTAAAGCTCCCGCGTGAAGAGGACTGTTTTCATGGCCGTGATTAAGCAAGACGACCTGATTCAGAGCGTTGCTGATGCTCTGCAATTCATCTCCTACTACCATCCCGTTGACTTCATTCAGGCCATGCACGAGGCCTATCTGAAAGAAGAATCGCCTGCCGCACGCGACTCAATGGCGCAGATTCTGATTAACTCCCGCATGTGCGCGACCGGCCACCGCCCGATTTGCCAAGATACCGGCATCGTGACTGTGTTCGCCAAAGTCGGCATGAATGTGCAGTGGGACGGCGCGACCATGAGCGTCGATGACATGATTAACGAAGGCGTGCGCCGCGCGTACAACAACCCGGATAACGTGCTGCGCGCGTCCATTCTGGCTGACCCCGCCGGTGCGCGTAAAAACACCAAAGACAACACGCCTGCGGTCATTCACTACCAAATCGTTCCCGGCGATACCGTTGAAATCGACGTCGCGGCCAAGGGCGGTGGTTCTGAAAACAAATCCAAAATGGGCATGCTGAATCCTTCAGATTCCATCGTGGATTGGGTACTGAAAACCGTTCCAGAAATGGGCGCGGGCTGGTGTCCACCCGGCATGTTGGGGATTGGTATCGGCGGCACGGCTGAAAAAGCGGCACTGCTGGCCAAAGAAGTGCTGATGGATGAAATCGACATCCACGAATTGAAGGCACGCGGCCCACAAAACCGCATCGAAGAGCTGCGCTTAGAGCTGTTCGAGAAGGTCAACCAACTGGGTATTGGCGCGCAAGGTCTCGGCGGCCTGACCACCGTTCTCGACGTAAAAATCAAGGATTACCCAACACACGCGGCGTCTCTGCCGGTGTGCATCATCCCGAACTGCGCGGCGACCCGTCACGCGCATTTCACGCTGGACGGTTCCGGCCCTGCCGAGCTGACGCCTCCACCGCTCGACGCTTATCCAGACATCGTGTGGGAAGCTGGCCCAACGGCACGCCGTGTCAACCTCGACACCGTAACGCCTGAAGAAGTGCAAAGCTGGCAGCCCGGCGACACCCTGTTGCTGAACGGCAAAATGCTGACAGGCCGCGATGCCGCGCACAAACGCATGGTAGACATGCTGAATGCCGGTCAAGAGCTGCCGGTCGATTTGAAAGGCCGCTTCATTTATTACGTTGGCCCAGTTGACCCAGTGCGTGATGAAGTGGTTGGCCCAGCAGGCCCAACAACTGCAACCCGTATGGACAAATTCACCCGTCAAATCCTCGAAAGCACGGGCTTGCTGGGCATGATTGGTAAGTCCGAACGCGGCCCTATCGCTATCGAAGCCATCAAAGACAACAAAGCCGTTTACCTGATGGCCGTCGGTGGCGCTGCGTACTTAGTGGCGCAAGCGATTAAGAAATCCGAAGTGCTGGCCTTCCCAGAACTGGGTATGGAAGCCATCTACGAATTCGACGTGAAAGACATGCCCGTAACGGTGGCGGTCGATACCAACGGCGAATCCGTACACATCACCGGCCCACAAATTTGGAAGCAAAAAATTGCTGAAAGTTTGGCCGTTGAAGTGAAGTAATTCCTTCGCGCGGTTCAAAACCCGATGCCTCACGGTGTCGGGTTTTTTTATGCCTGCAATTAACGCCAGCGGTCGAGGCGATTAATCAGCAACTGGTCGAGCCAGCCATACCACCACTGTTTGATACGCTGCTGCCACGGTCTGGCGCACCATTCCGCCACAGTAATTTCACGGCTAACTTGAAAATCAGCCTGAAAACTGGCCTCTAACGCCGCGTGCAAGGTAGCGTCTACCGATTCCAGATTGGCTTCTAAATCGTAACGCAACGTCCAGCGGTCGAAATTACAGGAACCCATACTGAGCCAATCGTCGGCGATAACGGCTTTAAGATGCGAGAAACGTGGCTGATATTCAAAAATTCGCACGCCTGCTTTTAACAAGCGCCAATAATAACGCTGCCCCGCATGACGAACCGGCGGATGGTCCGTGACCGTACCGCACAGCAATAAACGCACCTCCACGCCACGCCGAACCGCACGCGCCAACACCCGACGCAAGCGCCACGACGGTAAAAAATACGGCGTTGCCAGCCATAAACGGGTTTGTGCGCGCTCAATCGCGCACAACAACGAGTGCAAAATTTCGCGGTGATTCGCATCCGTGTACGACAAACGCGCCCAACCGGTGGCGGATGGAGGCGGCGGCACGACGCACGCGCGCACGGGCCAGCGCAACGGCCACGCATGCGGTGGCTCATCCGTGCGCCATTGTTGTTCAAACAGCCACACCGCATCCGCAACCAACGGCCCGCGCACGCAGACCATCAATTCATGCCACGCACTGCCGCGCTGCGGATGCCAAAACGCATCGGTTAAGCCCGTGCCACCCATCCATAGCGATGTTCGGTCAACGAGCAGCACTTTGCGGTGATTACGGTAGAAATTGCGGACACCGTGTCGCCATCCTAGCGGGTTATACCAACGTACCTGCACACCGGCTGCCTGCAATTTAGCGCACAAACGCGCACCTAAACGCCGCCCGCCCAGCGCATCAAAGACACAGCGCACCGCCACACCACGCCGCGCAGCACGGCATAACGCCGCCACCATAATTTCTGCACAGGCCCCTTCTTCCAAGAGATACAGCTCTATTTCTATCGCGTGCTGCGCGTGGTGTAACGCCGCCAGCAACGCCGGAAAAAACTGCACACCATCCACCCACAGTTGAAACTGATTTTCCCCGCGCCACGGCAACACAGTGGCAGCGGGCGGGCGAGCGGTTGTTTTCATGCGCGGGCTCCTTGTTACACTTCACGGCCTTGGCTGGACACTCGCCCAGTCTTTTTTGTATGAGGAATCGTCGTATGCCCACACTGTTCGACACCTTGACGGTCGGTGATTTGCATTTGCCGAATCGCATCATCATGGCCCCTTTGACTCGCTGCCGTGCCGAAGCCGAGCGCGTGCCGGGTGCATTGATGGCGGAATACTATGTCCAGCGCGCCAGCGCCGGTTTAATTATTAGCGAAGCCACGGCTGTCACGCCGATGGGCGTTGGCTATCCCAATACGCCCGGCATTTGGTCAGCGGAACAGGTGGCGGGTTGGAAAACCGTCACCGATGCCGTTCATGCCGCCGGTGGGCGCATCGTGCTGCAACTGTGGCACGTTGGCCGTATCTCTGACCCCAGTTATTTAGCGGGTGAATTGCCGGTCGCGCCGAGTGCGATTCAACCGGCGGGGCATGTCAGTTTGTTGCGTCCAGAGCGCGCCTTTGTGACACCCCGCGCGCTGGAAACTGCCGAAATCGCCGACGTTATCGCAGCCTATCGCCAAGGTGCAGAGAACGCCAAAGCCGCCGGTTTTGATGGCGTCGAAGTGCATGCCGCTAACGGTTATTTGCTCGACCAGTTCTTACAAAGCGGCACCAACCAGCGCGAAGATCAATACGGCGGTACCTTAGAAAATCGCGCGCGATTGCTGCTAGAAGTCACCGATGCGTGCATTGATGTGTGGGGCGCGGGGCGCGTTGGCGTACACCTTTCCCCACGCGGTGATGCTCACGACATGAGCGACGCCAACCCCGCTGAAACCTTCGGCTATGTAGCGCGCGAATTGGGAAAACGCGGCATCGCGTTCATCTGTGCGCGTGAATATGCGGCAGAAGATAGCCTCGTGCCGCAGCTAAAAGCGGCCTTTGGCGGCGTTTTTATCGCCAATGAAAAATTCGATAAAGTGCAATCAAATCAATGGCTTGAACAAGGAAACGCCGACGCCATTGCGTTTGGTGTGCCATTCATCGCCAATCCTGATTTGGTGAAACGCTTGGCTACCGACGCCGCCCTCAACA
>CAZBNX010000042.1:0-12577 GCA_964493255.1 uncultured Pseudomonas sp. | reverse complement strand
GGCAGCAGGTTTTGATCCTGCCATGCGTTGGTTCGAGTCCAGCCGCCCCTGCCATATTCCATAGAAACCTTTGTGGTTTTGCGGTTGAGATACTGCGAGGTCACAAGGGTTTTTGTTTGTTCAGGGTTCACCCTTAGCCGGCAGGAACTGCGCGTGTCCAAGATGATGGTCTTCACGGGGAACGCCAACCCCGATCTCGCCCGCCGTGTCGTGCGTCAATTGCACATTCCCCTCGGCGATGTCTCCGTCGGTAAATTCTCCGACGGTGAAATTAGTGTCGAAATCAACGAAAACGTTCGTGGTAAAGACGTTTTCTTGATTCAACCGACCTGCGCTCCCACCAACGACAACCTGATGGAATTAGTGGTGATGGCAGACGCCTTCCGCCGCTCATCCGCCAGCCGAATCACTGCGGTGATTCCTTACTTCGGCTATGCACGCCAAGACCGCCGCTCGCGTTCCGCGCGCGTTGCGATCAGCGCCAAAGTCGTGGCTGATATGCTGACTGTCGTGGGTGTCGATCGCGTGCTCACCGTTGATTTGCACGCCGACCAAATCCAAGGCTTCTTTGATGTCCCCGTGGATAACATCTACGGCTCGCCCACCTTGGTCGATGACATCCAAGCACAACGCTTTGAAAACCTGATGATTGTCTCCCCCGATATTGGCGGCGTGGTGCGCGCGCGCGCCGTGGCGAAAAGTCTGGGCGTCGATTTGGCCATCATCGACAAACGCCGTCCAAAGGCGAATGTCTCTGAGGTCATGCACATCATCGGTGATGTCGAAGGCCGTACCTGCATATTGGTCGATGACATGGTTGATACTGCGGGCACCCTGTGCCATGCAGCTGGTGCGTTGAAAAAACACGGTGCCGCTAAGGTATATGCCTACTGCACACACCCGGTTTTGTCTGGTCGTGCTATCGAAAATCTCGAAGGCTCGCAACTGGATGAACTGGTTGTCACCAACACCATTCCGCTGTCAGCGGCTGCTCAAGGTTGTTCGCGCATTCGCCAGTTGGACATCGGTCCAGTGGTTGCCGAAGCCATGCGCCGCATCAGCAATGAGGAATCTATCAGCGCCATGTTCCGCTGATGACCAACGCCTCGCATTCAGCGGGGCGTTTCACAAGCCGCCGCCACTGGTCGCAAGTGCGCGGCAGCGAATTTAATGGGAGAAATACCATGACCGAATTTACGCTGAATGCGAGCGCGCGTTCCGAACAGGGCAAAGGTGCGAGCCGCCGCCTGCGTCGTAATGCCAACAAAATCCCAGCCGTCGTTTACGGCGGTGCAGCAGCGGCTCAGTCCGTTAGCCTGCCAGTGAACGAAGTGGCCAAGCTGCTGGACAACCAAGCAGTTTTCGCCAACACCGTTGCGCTGAACGTCGAAGGCACCGTGCAAAACGTTCGCATCAAGGCTGTTCAGCGTCACCCTTCTAAGGGTTTCGCGATGCACATCGACTTCGTGCGCGCTGAGTAATCCGCCCGAACGTCTACGGGAGCCCCTGTCGTGACTGCCCTTCAACTGATCGTCGGCCTTGGTAATCCGGGGCAAGAATACGAACAGACCCGGCATAACGCAGGGGCTCTTTTCGTTGAGGAACTGGCGCGTAAACAAGGCGTTAGCCTCGTTCCTGACAAAAAATATTTCGGCTTAACCGGCAAATTCAGCCACAAAGGCCGCGATGTTCGTTTGCTGATTCCCACCACTTATATGAACCGCAGCGGCCAAGCGGTTGCAGCGCTGGCCAATTTTTTTCGTATTCCGCCAGCCGCTATTTTGGTGGCTCACGATGAACTCGACATGCTCCCCGGCATCGCCAAACTAAAACAGGGCGGCGGTCACGGCGGACACAACGGCCTGCGCGACATCATCGCTCAGTTAGCCAACCAAAATTCCTTCTATCGCTTACGGCTTGGCATTGGTCATCCGGGCGATAAGAACCTCGTCTCCGGCTTCGTGCTTGGGCGCGCCCCGCGTAGCGAACAGGACAAACTCGACGCCAGCATTGGCTTCGCCCTCGACGTGCTCCCAGAAATGCTCGACGGAGACTGGACCAAGGCCATGCAAAAACTGCACAGCCAGAAGGCCTGACCCTTTTCACGAACGCATCATCTCCGCGAGGGATACATCATGGGATTTAACTGCGGCATCGTTGGCCTGCCCAACGTCGGCAAATCCACCCTGTTCAACGCGCTGACCAAATCGGGCATTGCCGCTGAAAACTTCCCCTTCTGCACCATCGAGCCTAACAGCGGCATCGTGCCCATGCCCGACCCGCGCCTGAATGCGCTGGCCGAAATTGTTAAACCTGAGCGCGTACTGCCTACCACGATGGAGTTTGTGGACATCGCGGGCTTGGTGGCTGGTGCGTCCAAAGGTGAAGGTTTGGGCAATAAATTTTTGGCCAACATCCGCGAAACCGACGCCATCGCGCACGTTGTACGCTGCTTCGAAGATGACAACGTCATCCACGTTGCTAACAGCGTTGACCCCAAACGTGACATCGAAATCATTGATTTAGAACTGATTTTCGCCGACCTCGATAGCTGCGAAAAACAGTTGCAGAAAATTGCCCGCAACGCCAAAGGCGGCGATAAAGAAGCCCTCGCACAGAAGGCCATTCTTGAGCAGTTGATTCCGCATTTCAGCGAAGGCAAGCCCGCGCGCTCCCTGATGAAAAACATGGATGACGAGCAAAAGCGCCTCATCCGTGGTTTCCACCTGCTGACCAGCAAGCCGGTTATGTACATCGCCAACGTCGCTGAAGATGGCTTTGAAGCCAACCCGCACCTCGACGTGGTGCGCGCGATTGCGGAAGAAGAAGGCGCTATCGTGGTGCCGGTGTGCAACAAAATCGAAGCCGAAATCGCTGAACTCGACGACGGCGAAGAAAAGGATATGTTCCTTGAATCGCTCGGCCTTGAAGAACCCGGCTTAAACCGCGTAATTCGCGCCGGTTATCAACTGCTGGGCCTGCAAACCTACTTCACCGCTGGCGTTAAAGAAGTGCGCGCATGGACGGTGAAAATCGGCGCAACTGCCCCGCAAGCGGCAGGCGTGATTCACACCGATTTTGAAAAAGGCTTCATCCGCGCCGAAGTCGTGGCCTATGAAGATTTTATTCAATATCGCGGCGAAAACGGCGCTAAAGACGCGGGCAAATGGCGTTTGGAAGGCAAGGAATACATCGTCAAAGACGGCGATGTGATGCACTTCCGGTTTAACGTGTGATCCCATCAGGGTTGTTTCTGCAAGTTGCAAAACTCACAGAAACACCCTTTAAAGCCGCGCAGTTACGCGGCTTTTTTGTTTTTATGTGTTTCAAATCGGATTTTCATGATTTCACCGATGCTTGCGCGGCATGTATTGCTTCAAAGATTTCCCGCGCTAATACCGGAAACGCTGCGCGTTGAAAATCGCCGTCGTCCATGTACCGAGTGACAATTCGGTCATTTTCGGTCATGCGCTGAATCATTAAATCCTCGATCAGGGTACGCACACCCAATTGAAATTTGTCCAGCGGGTTGGACATGGCAGTTTGAATTACCTGACTGTTACCAGTAGCACGCGCCTTTATTTGGTCGAAGAACAGTCGGTCTTCATCGGTGAATGTGGTACCGAAGCGTTCGTTGAGCACCTGAATGATTTCTGAGAGCGGAGCTTTTTCTTCCCTAGCTTTACCTGTACCAACATCAGTGGGGCTGTACACGCCTTCAGGTTCCCTCCCCTTCAAATCAATCGGCCCGCTGGAAACGCGCTGTAGCCGGTAGTACTGCAACTCCACTTCATTGCCAATCTTGACCACGGCGTTGTCGCGGTTCAATGGCAGGTGTAGCAGCAAAAAACGCCCATAGCTGTAGAGCATTTCCAGATCAGGGTCAGCATACGGCAGGATCTGGCTCAGGAAGGAATACATCCGCACATAGCTGCCCAGCTTGTCGCGGAAGGTGGCACGCACTTCGTCGCCTTCAATCGCCTTAAAGCGATCCACCGCCGGTTGCAGGTGGCGCTGCATGTGGGCGTGGTCGGCTGGGTTTTGCCGGTCGGGCTGGCGATAAAAGATACGCGCAAACGCCTCGACTTCGCTCCAGTGGTAAATCTGTAGCTGATCCAGCTCGTGTTTGAGGCTGGGTAATATCTCCAAATTAGCCGATTCTTGCAGGCTGGTTGAGTCAAAATACGGTTTGAAGGCCGCGTAAATATCTTCGGGTTTATTGACGAAATCCAGCACAAAAGGCTCGTCTTTGCCCGCAATTTTGCGGTTCAAGCGCGACAACGTCTGCACCGCCTGCACGCCATCCAGCCGCTTGTCCACATACATTGCACACAACAGCGGCTGGTCAAAGCCGGTCTGGTACTTGTTGGCCACCAAAAGTACTTGGTAATCACTGGAACCAAAGCGTTCGGGCAACTGGCTTTCGGGAATGGGTTTGCCGGTCACGGCATCGGGGTTCATACCCGGCTCTGTGAAATCAACGCCCGTATCCGGGTCTTTCACCGTGCCGCTGAACGCCACCAGCGAACGGATGTCGGCATAGCCTTGTTCCTGAATGTAGCGCTCGAAAGCCAGTTTGTAGCGCACCGCCTGAATGCGGCTCGCCGTCACCACCATGGCCTTGCCGCGTCCACCGAGTTGATGCCGCACATGCGCGCGGAAGTGTTCGACCATCACCTCAGTTTTTTGCTCAATGTTGTGCGGGTGCAGTTCCTTGAACTTGGCCAGCGCCTTGGCACCTTTCTTCTTCGGGATGGCGGGGTCGTCCTCCACCGTCTTCACGAACTTAAACCAGGTGTTGTACGTCGTGTAGTTGCGTAGCACATCGAGGATGAAGCCTTCCTCAATCGCTTGACGCATCGAATAGGTGTGGAAGGCTTCCGGCTTGCCGCTGCTACCTTGACGCCCAAAGAGCTCCAGCGTCTTGCCCTTGGGCGTGGCCGTAAAGGCAAAGAAACTCAGGTTATTTTGCTGGCCGCGCGAAGCCATAATCTGATTCAAACGGTCTTCCCAATCGGCTTCGTCACCGCCATTGCTATTTTGTGCATTGACGCCAAGGATGCCCTTCAGCTCACGCGCTGTTTCGCCGGTTTGGCTGGAATGTGCTTCATCCACAATGACTGCATAACGTCGCGCTGCAATGGCCTCTTGCCAAACCTTGACCTGTGCCTTGTCTTCGTCGCGGGCCTTGTCCTGATTTTCAGCACCTGCGGCACGCAGCAGGCCACGCAGCACGAAAGGAAATTTCTGCAACGTGGTGATGACAATCTTGGTGCCGTCAATCAAGGCATCGGCCAACTGTTTAGCGTTTTGGTCAATGGCCTTGACCACGCCCTGCGCGTGCTCGATCTGGTAAATGGCATCCTGCAACTGCTTGTCCAACACCTTGCGGTCGGTGATGACAATCACGCAATCAAATACCTTCTGATCCTGCGCGTTGTGCAGGCTGGCCAACCGGTGCGACAGCCACGAAATGCTATTCGTTTTGCCACTGCCCGCCGAATGCTGAATCAGATAATTGTGACCAGCATTCTCCGCGCGCGCCGCTGCCACCAGCGCCCGCACCGCATCTAATTGGTGGTAACGCGGAAACACCATTTTTTCAGTGGTAACGAGCTTTTTGCCGCCCCGGCCATCGTCCACCTTGTGTTCATCTTTTTCGATGAAGATAAAGTGGCCAAGGATGTCCAGAAAGCTGTCGCGTTGCAGGGTTTCTTGCCAGAAATAGCCGGTGCGGTAACCGCTGGCGTGCTGCGGGTTACCCGCACCGCACTGAATCTGCCCCGGATGGCTGCCCCGATTAAAGGGTAGAAAAAAGGTTTTTTCTTTAGCCAGCCGCGTGGTCATCCACACTTCATCCGGGTCGGCGGCAAAGTGCACCAGTGCGCGTTTTTTGAAGTCAAACAGCGGCGCACGCGGGTCACGGTCGGTCTGATATTGCTTGATAGCGTGTCGCCAAGTCTGGTGCGTGCCGGGATTCTTCAGCTCAATGGTGGCCACCGGCAAGCCGTTGACCGCCAGCACCATGTCCACCGTACTGTGATCGCCGAGGTGGCAAGGCACCTGCCGCGTCACGGTGAGCTGATTCTGTCCATACAGCTCCAGCACATCGGGTGACAGTGTGTGTGCCGGTTTGAAATAGGCCAGCCGGAACAATTTGCCGTAAAACTTGAAGCCGTGGCGCAGCACATGCAGGCTGCCTTTAATGTTCAGCTCCTTGCCCAACGCATCAATCAACATGGCCTGCAAGTCGCCGCCGTGTTGCGCGGCCATCTCGGCCCACAGCTTGGGCTGAGTGGCCTCGATGAAAGCGAACACCCGCGCCGGGAACAATGCCCGCGTTTTGTCCCACTCGGCGTTGGTGCCGGGCAGCCAGCCGCTTTCGATGAGCATCTGTTCAAGGTAGGTCTCGAAGGCTTTTTCTGTGGTTTGCGCCATGAGTCTTAGTTCCTCGTTTTTGAGTCCGGTGCGTCACACACAAATCTGTTTGTGTATGTTTTTACTTTGTTTTTGGGACGCAATCCAGCTTGTGTGGATTCGATCGGACTCAAACCACTTTCCTCCCCTCAGCGCAATTTAGCAGTTCACCGAATGCCAGTACGGCGGAACGCCGACCGCTGGCCTCGCGCAACGGATGTAGTACGCCCGCCTCGCGTAAGGTACGCAGGAACGGTAGCGCGGTTTGTTTCGGGATGCCTGAGCGTTGCACAAAGTCGCCGGACTGAAAAATAGGCCGGTCAAATAAGGTATCCAGTACCGTGATGGCGTGCTGCGAACGGGTGAGCTCGGTGATGCGCTGCTTCATATGCTCATACAGCGCCAAAATTTCGCGCACGCGTTCAGTATTGGCCTGCGCCTGCTGGGTAATGGCCTCCAAAAAAAACGCAATCCAGCCCGTCCAATCACCCTCGCGGCTGATGCCTTGCAGGCGGGCGTAATACAGATCGCGATGCGACTCAAGGTAGTCGCTCAGGTAGAACATGGGGCTGGCCAACGTGCGTTTTTGATACAGGAACAACGGAATCAACAGGCGACCAATACGCCCATTTCCATCCTTGAATGGGTGGATCAATTCGAACTGGGCGTGAGCCACCGCCACCTGCACCAACAGGTCGAAATCACTGGCAGCCAGATAGGCCTCCCATGCCTGTAGATGGTCGAGCAATTGCAGGGGTGATGGTGGAACAAAACTGGCCTGCTCTATCGTGCAACCCGCTGAACCAATCCAGTTTTGATCACGCCGAAACTCACCGGGCGTCTTGTTGGCGCCGCGCACGCTGTTCATCAATTCAGCGTGCATTTGCTTCACCAGCGCCAGCGTGATCGGACGCTCCCGCACATATTCAGAAGCAATCACCAGCGTCTTGCGGTAATTGACGATTTCTTGAATGTCTTTCGCTTTTTCACCTTCGAAATCTATACCCGCTTCAAATTCCAGCACCTCATCCACAGTGGCCTGCGTCCCTTCGATTTTGGACGACAGCACCGCCTCGCGGTTGGTCAACGGCGAGAGCATTACACTGGGGTTGATGACACTTTGCAGCAGTCCGTCATAGCGCGCCAACGCAGCGTTGGCCGGACCGATGAGGGCAATTAGGCGGGCGTAGTCGAGATTGGCCAGCGGCAAGGCATTAGGAACATAAGGCTGCATCAGGTCTCCTCAATGTGTGTTGGTGCAAAGTTACGCACATCAATCTTGCCCGTAACGGCGGAGGTGATGAGTGCTTGACGGTACTCTACTAGTCGATCTATAGCCTTTTCGATGGCCAAAGTCATTGAATCGAGCTTATCGGTTTGCTCGTCCAAGAATGCCGCAATTGCCTCTTGTTCTTCCATGCTTGGGCAGGGGAAAGGAAGCTTTCCAATGCCTTCCTGTGTCATTGTAGGAATCGTACTGCCTGTGTTGTGCAAGGGAATTACGTCTTGGACCACAGTGCTAACCAAGTAATAAAAGAGGAAGCGATTTGAGCACGTCACTTCTTTAAAAATCATCAACTGTGGATTGATTGTCATCGGTGTAGGCACGCTTCCGACAAAGGCGACCTTGCCGAGTGTAGAACCCGTCTTGACCATAATCACATCACCAGCCGCTACCTTTATTTCTGGTGATTCGTGATACTTTTCCCAACTCAACCAAGTACATTTATCGAGCGTCAAAGCCCCGCCAACCATATTGCTGGGGCTCAAGGAAATTGCACCCTCTCCCTCATAAACTAGATCCTCGGTTGAATAGCCTCTGAAACCAATGCGCCCGAAAAGCACGGAAACGCCTTTCAGGCGCTTTACTTCCCAGTGAGCCGGAATATCTGCAAGCCAAGGATGGCCGGAGTCCTTCATTGCCGTATTCGGCTCCAGCCCCGCTGCCTTGGCGGCTTCTGGCGGCAGGCCACGGGTGACGGTGCGGGCGATGAGCGCCTGCCGCTTTTCCTTGAGTTTGGCTATGAGCTGGCGCTTTTGCGCTACCAGCGCATCAATCTGCGCGGTCTTGGCATCGAGGAAACGGGCGATGGTTTGTTGTTCGTTGAGGGGAGGCACAGGGCAAGGAATTGAACCCAGCATTTCGAGGTTCAAGCCGTCACGCGCTTCGCCACCGGCCAAATTGCGGATGTTCTGATAGTTGGCGGTGAGCCAGTAATACAGATAACGAGGCGCGAACCGATGGTCAGGAATCAGCGCTGCCATCGACTGGTTGCAGGTCGTTGGAATGCCGAGCTGCGCCACCATGCCCTTGGTCTTGCCTTGCCCAGCCAGCGCCATGACCAGCGCATCTTTTGGAATCCACTTGGCGCTGCTGTTGGCAAATCCCTCGCGTGTGATCAACTCAGACGGCTGCGTGATGTAGCCGTCATTCACCGCCCCGGAGTTGATCCACGGAATTTCGCCATCTTCCCAATAGGCATCGTTGCCTTTGTCGGGAGTGCCACCTGCGTACCGCTTCGACATCCAGCGAAGGGATGCCGCGTTCCAGTGCGTCGGCAACTGATCCAGCCAAGCCATCGGGCTGGGTTTGTATTCGCTGTATTTGGCGTATTTCATGCCGTCTTCTCCTGCCAAATCGCCCTCTGTTCCCAATCGGCTGGGAAGCCCATATCTGCCACTGCAATCTGTGGCGTGGCCTGAATCAGAGCCTTGAGCCGCTGCCGCCAAGTGGAGTCCGGGCTGATCACACTCATCAGGTAGACCAGCATGGTCAGCGTGTTGTAGAGGCGGCGGTCTTGTGCCGGATTGAACGCGGCGGATAGCCCCTGTGGCTTCTTGCTGGGAATCAACATCTTGACGGCAAATTTGCGGTTCCACACACGTCCGTGGTGAGCGCAGTGGTTGCGCACGATGGTGAGGTGGTGGGCAAAGGAGACCAGCACTTTCTCATCCAACCCGTAGGCATCGGCAACGGCTTGTCGGTCTTTGGGAATACAAAGGTTTTGCAGCCAACGCGAGAGGTGGCCCAACGTCATCAGCTCACAGGCCACCCACAGCGGGGGGCTGGGCAGTTGCGGGTATTGGCTGCGGTAGTGTTCGGCAAAGGTTTCGTGGCTGCGGACGAATTCTTTGGCCAACTCATCTCGGCTTTGTTGCCACAGGTGTGGCTTGGCGAAATGGCTGGCATCTTCATGGGCAAACGGGCCGTAGCGCAGGCTGAGTACATTGGCCAAGCGGGTACGCAGAGAAATCTCCACGCGCTCGATGGCGTCGATCAGCAACAGGCGCAGCTCGCGGTCGAAGTCGTAAATGGCCAGAATGGTAGCGAAGTCGGCTCCGGCGGAAAAAGCGTGATCATCACCGTCGACAGCGGCTTGCTCAAACGGCAGCCAGTAGGCACGCAAGCGGTAGTAGCTGATGTGGGTGAGATGCTGCCGAGCCTGCGCCCGGTCGGCGATGTGCATGCCACGCCGGATGAGCAGGTCGACTTGCTGATCGGTGGTCAGCGCCGGTTTGCTGTACTGGATCATCGGCAGGCTCCGGCTGCCCGAACTATGGGCATAAAAAACCCGCCAGAACGCGCAGATGTTTGCAGCGGGGCGGGGTTTTGAGCGGACTTGCGCGCGCGGCGGAAGCCCAAAAAAGTAACCCCCCTGGTGCGCATCGTGGAGAGGCGTGGGGGGTGTTGTTGGACGTGATTGTACGCAAAGGCACTGCCTTGCGCCATAAAAAAACAGGCCGCTAGAGCACCGATGTGGTGGGGCGTGCGCGCAATCATGCCGTGACCTCGCTAAGCAGGCGGACGATGTCGGCTTCCAGAGCCTTGATTTCGCTCTCAATCACAGACAACTCGCGGGGCGGCTCGTAGCGGTAAAAATGACGATTGAGCGGGATTTCGTAGCCGATCTTAGTCTTGCTGTGGTCGATCCACGCATCCGGCACATGGGGCAACACTTCGCGCTCGAAATAGACCTGAATGCTCTCCTTCAGCGGCACGTTTTCGGTGTCACGCAGTTCGGCATCCGGCTCGGCAACGCCATCGCGGTTGCGGCAGATTTCGGCGCTTTCATCGCGTTCACTCAGGGCGCTAACCACAGCCTTGAGCTCCGGCGCGGACAGACGCACGTTCAACTCACGATCCACGGGCTTGAGGCAATCCAGAAACACCTTGCGGTCGTTGATCTGTTCGGGGTGGCGCTTGGCAAATTCGGCCAGTAAGTCGCGGATTTGCTGCTGGCGCTGTTGACCAGTAGCAATGTCGGCTAGGCGCGCGGCTTCGTCTTTTTTGGCGCTGGCGGCCAGATTTTTGAACGCCGTTTCGTCTTCCAGACGGGCCAACCGCTCGGGCGTGGCGTGGAAGTTCAGACGCAAAGGGCGTTCGACGGTGATCTTGCGATAACCGAAATCCTCGTTGTCGAATACCTTACTGACCACGAGCTGCTTCCACTGCTGGCCTTCTAGGGCATCGCCCGTGGGAACCGTGTTGGTGACGGTAACGACCTTGCCGTCCTTATCGAACAGCACCCAGCGGCTGGTACCTTCCTCAAACTGACCGTGCAGCCCCGTGATGTCGCCGATGTAGTCGGGGTCTTTCGGTTTATCGCTAGGATCACCAATGCGGCGGCGCTTATTACCCAGGCTTTTTTCCATCGGCACCCAATGGTTACGGGCGTCAATCAGTTGCACCTTGCCCCTGCGGTGCGCTTCTTTGCGATTGGTCAGCACCCAGATATAGGTGCTGATGCCGGTGTTGTAGAAGAGCTGGTCGGGCAACGCGACCACCGCTTCGAGCCAGTCGTTCTCAATGATCCAGCGGCGGATTTCCGATTCGCCACCACCCGCATCACCCGTGAATAAGGGGGAGCCATTGAACACAATGCCGATGCGGCTGCCGCCTTCGGAAGCCGGACGCATCTTGTCGATCATGTGTTGCAGGAATAGCAATGCGCCGTCGTTGATGCGGGGCGTGCCTGCACCAAAGCGGCCCTGATAACCCAGCGTGTCACGCTCGTGCTCGATGTCGCGTTGTTGTTGCTTCCACTCCACACCGAAGGGCGGATTGGCCAGCATGTAATCGAAATTGCGCTTCTGCCCTTGCTCGTCGCGGGCATGGGCATCCTTGGTAAAGGTATCGCCCAACGCGATGTTGTTGGCATCCTCTCCCTTGATGAGCATGTCGGAGCGGCAGACGGCCCACGCTTCGTCGTTCCAGTCCTGCCCGTAGAGGTGTGGTTTGGCTTCGCTGTTAAGGTCACGGATGTATTTCTCGGCCACCGATAACATGCCGCCCGTACCGCAGGCCGGGTCGTAGATGGTTTTAACCACATGGCTGCGGCGCAGGTCTTGTTCCGGCGTGAGCAGCAGGTTGACCATCAGTTTGATGACTTCGCGCGGCGTGAAGTGTTCCCCCGCTTCTTCGTTGGATTGTTCCGCGCCGATCCGAATCAGCTCTTCAAACACATAACCCATCTGCATGGCAGCTTGGTCGGTAGGCAGACCCGAAAAGCTCAGGTCAAAGGTGGCGAATTTCTGGATGACTTGAAACAGCAGGTTTTTCTCGGCCATCTTGCTGATCTGCTCACCGAACTTGAAGTGATCAAAGATGGCGCGGATGTTAGGCGAGTAGCCGTTGATATAGCTGTTGAGGTTGGGCGCGAGGTTGCTGGGGTCGTCCAGCAGCGAGTTACGTCCCTCTTCTGAACGAGCCAGTTCCAGCCTGGATAAATTGTAAAACGGATAACCCGTGGCCGACCGCATTACGCTGCGGATAATGCTTTCTGGTTTGCCTTTGTACTGGTTGAAGGTTTCTAGCGCCTTGGCTTTGGTGGGAGCCAGCAGACAATCGAAACGGCGCAACACGGTGAGCGGCAAAATAACTTTGCGGTATTCGTTACGTTTATACGGCCCGCGCAGCAGGTTACAGATGCTCCAGATGTCATTGGCAAGCTGGCGATGAGTTTCTGTATTCATTCGATTTTTCCATGTTCTATTTTATTACTGCGTCATTTCTTGCTTAAAACGATTTCTATCATAGGGGCAGACACTCAGGTCTGCCCCTACGTTTTTCCGTTGAATACTCGACAACCCCGCTCTTCTCCCCCCACCCAACACAGTGCTAAATTCCGCTAAACACTAAACTACCCACCCGCTTCGGAGG
>CAZBNX010000041.1:10615-12950 GCA_964493255.1 uncultured Pseudomonas sp. | reverse complement strand
TTGGCGGCTATACCGTAGCGCGTGATTTGGTGCTCAAAGCCATCGAAAACGGCAAACACGTTGTGACGGCCAACAAGGCGCTGATTGCCGTGCATGGCAATGAAATTTTTGCCAAGGCGCGTGAAAAGGGCGTCATTGTGGCGTTTGAAGCGGCGGTGGCGGGTGGTATTCCGGTCATTAAGGCGATTCGTGAAGGTTTGGCGGGCAACCGCATTAACTGGTTGGCGGGCATCATCAACGGCACCGGCAATTTCATCCTGACCGAAATGCGTGAAAAAGGCCGCGCCTTTGATGACGTATTGAAAGAAGCGCAAGCCTTAGGCTACGCCGAAGCTGACCCCACCTTTGACGTTGAAGGCATCGACGCCGCGCACAAGCTCACCATTCTGGCCTCGATTGCGTTCGGTATTCCGCTGCAATTTGATAAAGCCTACACCGAAGGCATCACCGCGCTGACCACCGCCGATGTGAACTACGCCGAAGCGTTGGGTTATCGCATCAAGCATCTGGGTGTGGCGCGCCGCACCGACGCAGGCATTGAATTGCGTGTACACCCTACGTTAATTCCGGCAGACCGTTTAATCGCGAACGTCAACGGCGTGATGAACGCGGTGATGGTGAATGGCGACGCGGTTGGCAGCACCCTGTATTACGGCGCTGGCGCAGGCATGGAGCCTACGGCTTCGGCGGTGGTCGCGGATGTGGTGGACGTGGTGCGTGCCCTGACCACCGACCCTGAAAATCGTGTGCCGCATTTGGCATTCCAAGCCGATGCCTTGTCTGACCATCCTATTTTGGCGATTAGCGATTGCGAAAGCGCCTACTACCTGCGGATTCAAGCCAAAGACCATCCGGGCGTGTTGGCGCAAGTGGCCAGTATTCTGTCGGCGCGTGGCATCAACATTGAATCCATCATGCAGAAAGAAGCCGAAGAACAAGCCGGTTTGGTGCCGATGATTCTCGTCACGCACCGCGTGCGTGAAGCCCAAATGAACGACGCCATCACCGCACTGGAAGCCCTCGAAGGTGTGGCCGGTCACGTCGTGCGTATTCGCGTCGAGCAGCTCAACTAATTTAGGTTTTTATCCATGCGCTATATCAGTACTCGCGGCCAAGCACCGGCCCTGAATTTTGAAGATGTGTTGCTGGCAGGTTTGGCCAGCGATGGCGGCTTATATGTACCTGAAAATCTGCCGCGTTTTACGGTAGAAGAAATCGCTTCATGGGCGGGGCTGCCGTATCACGAATTAGCCTTCAATGTGATGCGTCCGTTTGTGGCGGGCTGCATCGAAGACGCTGATTTCAAACGTATTTTGCAAGAAACCTACGGCGTATTTGCCCATAAAGCGGTAGCGCCGCTGACGCAATTAGGCGCTAACGAATGGGTGTTGGAGCTGTTCCAAGGCCCCACCTTGGCGTTCAAAGATTTCGCGCTGCAACTGTTGGGGCGTTTGTTAGACCATGTATTGACGAAGCGCGGTGAGCGCGTCGTGATTATGGGCGCAACCTCTGGTGATACCGGCTCGGCGGCGATTGAAGGTTGCCGCGCCTGTGAAAACGTCGATATTTTCATCATGCACCCGCATAACCGCGTGTCTGAGGTGCAACGTCGTCAAATGACGACCATCCTCGGCGAAAATATCCATAACATCGCCATTGAAGGAAACTTCGACGACTGCCAAGAAATGGTCAAAGCCAGCTTTGCCGACCAAGGTTTCTTGAAAGGCACGCGCTTGGTAGCGGTCAATTCCATCAACTGGGCGCGCATCATGGCCCAGATTGTGTACTACTTCCACGCTGCCTTGCAGTTGGGCGCGCCGCACCGTTCGGTGGCCTTCTCGGTGCCAACCGGCAACTTTGGCGACATCTTCGCCGGTTACTTGGCGCGCAATATGGGCTTACCCATCAATCAGTTAATTGTGGCCACCAACCGCAATGACATCCTGCATCGCTTCATGTCTGGCAATCGCTACGACAAAGACACGCTGCACCCATCGCTGTCGCCGTCGATGGATATCATGGTTTCTTCTAACTTTGAGCGTTTGCTGTTTGACCTGCATGGCCGCAATGGTTTGGCGGTAGCGGCCTTGCTGGATGAGTTCAAAGCCACCGGCAAACTGTCGGTAGCCGATGACCGTTGGACCGAAGCGCGTCGCTTGTTTGATTCGTTAGCGGTTGATGACGAGCAAACCTGCGCGACCATCGCCAGCGTGTATAGCGAAACCAGCTACCTGCTTGACCCGCACACCGCGATTGGCGTGAAAGCGGCGCGTGATTGCCGCCGTAGCATGGCCGTGCCGATGGTGGTGTTGGGCACCGCGCATCCCGTTAAATT
>CAZBNX010000041.1:4616-10515 GCA_964493255.1 uncultured Pseudomonas sp. | reverse complement strand
TGCTGCATTTCGATGCGCTCGGTGCGGGTCAGCATCACTTCATCACGCGGCCAGCGCGCCATAATTTGCCCGCCGCCGTAGAACTGTGCGGCCAACAAGCTCACGCCCATCGCATATGCTGCCGAGTTGTTGTAACGCAAAATACTGCGGAAATTGTCGAACACTAAAAACGCCGGGCCGCGATACCCTGCGGGTAACAACAGGCTGGCGGACTGCGCGTCTGCCGCGCTGCCGTACAGCGCGCCTATCGGTCGTATGCCCAGCGCGCGCCATTCCGCGACGGATTTGCGTAAATCCATGTCGGCGAGCGCGTAATCAAACGTAGGCGGCAAATTAACTTCAATGCCCCATTGTTGACCGCGTTGCCAGCCGGAAGATTTCAAATAGTTGGCCGTTGAAGCCAGCGCATCGGCGCTAGACGTCCAAATATCGCGGCGACCATCGCCATCAAAATCGACCGCATGTTGCTGATAGGTGCTCGGAATGAATTGCGTTTGCCCCATCGCACCCGCCCATGAACCCAACATGCGCTCGGGCGTAACATCCCCTTGTTGCAGGATTTGCAGCGCGGCTAACAGTTGCTCGCTGGCAAATTGCGGGCGGCGACCTTCAAACGCCAGGGTGGCCAACGCCCGAATGACGTTGTTATCACCCATGTTGCTGCCGAAATTGCTTTCCATGCCCCATACGGCCACCAAAATCTGGCGTGGTACGCCGTAGCGTTGTTCGAGTTGGGTCAGGGTATTGCTGTGAATGGCTAACAACTGTTGGCCGCGTCGCACGCGCGCGGGGGCGGTTACGCCGTCTAAATAATCCCAAATCGGTTTGCTGAATTCCGGTTGACTGCGGTCGGCGCGCACGACGGCGGGGTCTGGGCTGATGCCGGAAAAAACGCGGTCAAAGAATGCGGGGCGGATGCCAGCGGCTAACGCTTGCTCACGAAAGCGTGCTTGCCATGCACCAAATTGGATGGCTATTTCTGTCGGGCTGGCATCGCTAAAGGACGCCAAATCAGGGGCGGCGTAGGTGCCTGTTTGCGCCAACGCCAGTAATAAAACACTCCCCGCCAGCAACCGACGACGCGCCGGACGTCGCAACCTAGAGTCAAGCATGAACAACTACCAAAGCAAGTCTGGACATGGTGGCCACCTTACCATGCTCCGCGTGACAGTGCTGCGGCATCGTTAAAGCGGCGGTAATGGTAACGGACGACCCGCTATCTGTAGCGCCAACTGCGTTAAGCCTAACCACGGGTCGCCGGGGGCTTGGCCTTTAATTTGTTCATCAATGCGCTGGGCATCGCGTAGCAGTGCGTTCCAACGCTGCGCCGATAAACGCGGCACCGCACGCGCAACCAAGGTTTGGCGTTTGCCAAAAATGGGCGGTTTTACCTGTGATAAAGCGCGTTCTAAGGGCGTGCCTTGTTCGTATTGCCACGCTAATCCGGCCAGTTGGCGTATTTCACGCGCCATGCCCCACAGAATCACCGGCGGTTCAATGCCTTCAGCGCGTAAGCCGCTCAACATGCGGAGGGATTGCGTCGCGTCACCGGCTAACAGGATGTCGAGCAGGCCGAATAAGTCGAAGCGGGCGCTGTCGGCGACGCTGGCCTGTACGGTATCCGCATCGACATTATTGCCCTCCACCAACAAACGCAGGCGGCTGATTTCTTGTACAGCCGCTAACAGATTGCCTTCCACGCGCGCCGCCAGCAGGTTGACGGCATCAGGGGTTGCGCTGAGTCCTTCTTTGGCCAATCGCTGGCGCAACCATTCGGGAAGTTGCGCGGTTTCGAGCGGCCAAATCTGCACAAATTGGCAGTGTTTTTCTTCCAATAACGGTTTGGCCCATTTGCTCTTTTGTGCTTTGCCATCGAGCTTCGGCAGGCTGATGAGTAGCACGGTGTCTTCTGGTGGGCGGCTAAGGTAGTCGAGTAACGCACTCACGCCCGCGTCACTGGGTTTGCCGGTGGGCATTCGTAATTCAATTAACTTGCGGTCGGCGAACAAAGAAAGGCTGGCGGCTTCTTCGCGCAGATAATTCCAATCAAATGCCGCATCGACATGAAACACCTGCCGCTCGGTGAAACCCTGTTGGCGACAGGCCGCACGCACCGCGTCGCAGGCTTCTTGGCACAACAGCGGTTCATCACCGCTGATGGCATAGACCGGCGCTAAGGTGCCCGTGAGGTGTTTGGTCAGTTGTGCGGCGTTGAGTTTCATGGCTGTGGCTGTTGGCTGCGTTCGGCGCGCGCGTCGGCATCGGCTTGCAGTTTGGCGAGTTGCGCGGGGGTCAGTTGTTGCAGGCGTTGCAACAACTGTTGCAGCAGTTCTTGACGAATTTCATCGCGCAGACGCTGCGCTTCTTCGTTACTGCTGACCAGATTGCTGTCGTCATGGACGTATGATTTCCATGCCTCTAGTTGGTCGTTCAGCAGCACACGGTTAGCGCGGTCGCGGATTTCAAAATCAAGGCGTGACGTTAATTCGTATTCAGCACTGCGCGCCGCACCGTTGTGGCTAATGATGCGCTGGTTTTCTGCTTCATGGGTAAGCACTAAACGAAACGGCGCTCCCGCTTGTACCTGTACACCGCTGTTTTCTAAGCGAATACGCACGTTACGCGCGGTTTCGCCATAGATGTTGCGTGCGTTCAGGTCGAGGGCTTGAAAGGCGAAACGGTGATTTTCTGTGTCACGCAGATGAAACCCACAGGCTGAAAGCAAGGTGGCTGAGGTGAGCAATAACACGGCAGAAAGACGGGAGTTCATCGGGCTTTCCTCGGGTGAAACGACGCCTGCGAACAGGCGTCGAAAAGGGACAGCGGTCAGTTTGCGACGATGTTGACCAGCTTACCGGGTACCACCACCACTTTGCGGATGGTCACGCCTTCGGTGTAACGCTGCACGTTTTCATTGGCACGCGCGGCCGCTTCGACCTCTTCGCGCGAGGCGCTGGCCGGAACGGCAATGTGTCCGCGCAGCTTGCCATTCACTTGCACCACCAGCGAGAGCGTGTCTTGTACCAAGGCACTTTCATCGACGGTTGGCCATGTGGCGTTGATAACGGCGCCTTCATGCCCCAGCGATTGCCACAGCGCATGGCTGATATGCGGCGTGATAGGTGCCAACAGCAGCGCCGTGGCTTCTAAGCCTTCTTGCAGCAAAGCGCGGTCTTGTTCGCTGCTGTTCGGTGCTTTTTCCAGCACGTTCATCAACGTCATGACTTGCGCAATCGCGGTATTGAACTTGTGATATTGGCCAATATCGGTGCTGGCTTGCTTAATTGCCAAGTGAATCGCGCGGCGGATTTCTTTCTGCGCGTCGTTCAGCGCGCTGACTTCCAGCGCACCCGGCAGACCGGCACTCACATGCGCGTGCGCCAAACGCCACACACGGCGCAAGAAACGATGCGCGCCCTCAACGCCTGAATCCGACCATTCCAAACTCAATTCCGGCGGTGCAGCGAACATCATGAACAAGCGGCAGGTGTCAGCGCCGTATTGTTCAATCATGGTTTGCGGGTCAACGCCGTTGTTTTTCGACTTCGACATTTTTTCCGTGCCGCCAATTTCCACCGGCAGGCCGTCGGTTTTGAGGCGTGCGGCAATCACTTTGCCTTTGGCATCGGTGTCCACTTCGACATCAGCGGGGTTAAACCACTGTTTGCCGCCGTTGTCTTGCAGGCGGTAGTAGGTTTCGGCAATCACCATGCCTTGCGTCAGCAGGTTGGTGAAGGGTTCGTTGCTGTCTACTAAGCCTTCATCGCGCATCAATTTATGGAAGAAACGCGCATACAACAGGTGAAGAATGGCGTGCTCAATGCCGCCAATGTATTGATTGACGGGCAGCCAGTGATTAGCGGCGGCTTTATCAACCATGCCTTCCGCGTATTGCGGAGACGCATAGCGCGCGTAGTACCACGAAGATTCCACGAAGGTATCCATGGTGTCGGTTTCGCGCTTGGCGGGTGCGCCGCACGTTGGGCAGGTGCAGCTATAAAATTCGGGCATTTTGGCCAGCGGGCTGCCCGAACCATCCGGCACCACGTCTTCTGGCAGAACCACAGGCAGTTGCTCGGCAGGAACCGGCACATCACCGCAGTTATCGCAATGAATAATAGGAATCGGGCAGCCCCAATAACGCTGGCGGCTGATACCCCAATCGCGCAGACGGAATTGCGTTTTGCGCGCGCCGTGTTGGCAGGCTTCCAACGCGGCAACGATGGCATCAAATGCGGCGGTGAAATCCTTGCCATCAAACGCGCCACTGTTGACGGTGGTCAGGCCCGCTTTGTCGGCGTACCAGTCTTGCCATTCATTAGCAGAAAAGTCTTTACCTTCAACAGCATACACTTGCTGAATCGGCAGGCCGTATTTGTTGGCAAATTCAAAATCGCGCTCGTCGTGTGCAGGAACGGCCATAACCGCGCCTTCACCGTAGCCCCACAGCACATAGTTGGCGACGAATACCGGCAGCTTATTCCCCGTCAGCGGATGAATAACGAATTGGCCGGTGGCGATGCCTTTTTTCTCCATCGTGGCCATATCGGCTTCTGCGACGGAGCCTGATTTGCATTCCGCAATAAAGGCTTGCAGCGCGGCGTTGGTTTCGGCGGCGCGTTGTGCCAGCGGGTGCTCGGCGGCAACCGCGACATAGGTCGCGCCCATCAGCGTATCGGGGCGCGTCGAATAGACTTTTAAGCGACCTTCACCACCGCAGGTTGCGGCGTCGTAATCAAACTCGATATCTGCGCCGAAACTTTTGCCAATCCAGTTGCGCTGCATGGTTTTGACTTGCTCAGGCCAGCCGGTGAGCGTGTCCAAATCCGCCAGTAATTCTTCGGCATAGGCAGTGATGCGGAAGTAATACATGGGAATTTCGCGCTTCTCGATGAGCGCGCCGGAGCGCCAGCCGCGCCCGTCAATCACTTGCTCGTTCGCCAATACGGTTTGGTCAACGGGGTCCCAGTTGACGGTGCCGTTTTTGCGGTAAATCACGCCTTTTTCGAATAATTTGGTGAACAACCATTGTTCCCAACGGTAGTAATCGGGTTTGCAGGTCGTGACTTCGCGTGACCAATCAACGCCCAAACCCAAACTTTTGAGCTGGGTTTTCATGTAATCAATGTTGGCGTAAGTCCATGCGGCGGGTGCGACTTTGTTTTGCATCGCGGCGTTTTCGGCAGGCATACCGAACGCATCCCAGCCCATTGGTTGCAGGACGTTCTTGCCTTGCATGCGCTGATAGCGCGCGATGACGTCGCCGATGGTGTAGTTCCGCACATGGCCCATGTGCAATTTGCCGCTGGGGTAAGGGAACATCGACAGGCAATAAAAAGTGTCTTTGCCGGGTTGTTCAGTGACTTCAAAAGACTGATTGGCGGCCCAGAAAGACTGTGCAGCGGCTTCGATTTCGCGGGGCTGATACTGTTCGTGCATGGCTCTGCCGGACTAAAAAAGAGGGATTTAGAAAGCGCGAAAGGATACATGAGCGGCGCGCATCAGGGGAAACCGGATGCCCGCCGCGCACGTTATCCCGTTAAACGCGGCCTGCTAATAACGTCAGCGGCCACTCGATGCGGCGGGCTTTTTGTGCATCGCCCCACACGGCGCGCAGTTGTGTTTCTAGCGTGGTGACGGGGTCAATGCCGTGCGCGGCACGGTATTTCCCTACCGCTGACCAGCTTCGCAAATAGCCTAAAAGCTGCGGCAACGTCCACTCAGCACCCAGCGTTAGCGTTGGCGTGGTCACGCGGTGGAAAGGGAAAGCCAATTCGCGGTAATGGGTTTCAACGTGTCGCCGTTCAGCGGGCCAATAATTGCCCACTTTTTGATAATAAAACTCATGCAGTGGCGCGTTTAGCTGTGGTTCAGCGGTGTGAAAAACGCCATACGTCCA
>CAZBNX010000041.1:0-4516 GCA_964493255.1 uncultured Pseudomonas sp. | reverse complement strand
AAGGCTTCAACGGTGAAGGCGTATAAGCGGCCTTCCATACCGGTGAAGGTGGCGCGCAAGCGCACGGTTTCAAACAACGGCGTAGCCGCCAAATGCGTGATATTGACGCCCACACCCACCGACAATTCCCCGTCAGCCAACAGCGGGCGCATCAAACGTGCGGCGGCCAGCTCCATCAACCCGACCATGCGCGCTGTCGCCATAACGTCGGGAAAATCATCGCCCGGCTCGCTGCACAGCGTGCGTGGTGAATCGCTGCCCGCCACGCGGTAAGTCAATTCGTAGTGGCTTTCAGGCGCTAGGGTTTTGTTGTTTTCGCTCATGAAATGCTCCGAACAGAATCAATCATCGGTGAAAATGCGGCGGTCGGTGCGACGACCCGACAGCAACGCCACGCACAGCAACAACGCGCACAGGATAGCCAAGGGCCAAGAACGCCATTCCAAATACGGCGTGGAGCCTTGCATAGGAATCACTTCGCCTTGCAGGTGCGTGCGCTCAAATTGCGGCGCGACATTTCGCACGGTGCCTTGTGGGTCAATGAGGGCGCTGATGCCGGTGTTGGTGGCGCGAATCATCCAGCGGCCACTTTCAAGTGCGCGCATTTGCGCCATCTGCAAGTGCTGAACCGGGCCAATCGACGTGCCAAACCACGCATCGTTGCTGATGGTGAGCAGCAAATCGCTTTGCGTGGCAAGGTCAGCCGCAAAGTTGGGATACACCACTTCATAGCAAATATACGGCGCAACGCGATAACCCTGCGCGGTGAGCGGCGCTTGTCCTTCTGGCCCCGGCACAAAATCAGACATGGGTAAATTGAAGAAACTGATAATCCCACGCAGCAAGTCTTGCAGCGGAACGTACTCGCCAAAAGGCACTAATTTTTGCTTGAGATACAAGCCATCCCCGCGCCCAAATGCTTGAACGCCGTTGTAATAACGCATCCGGCCTTGGTCGTCGGATTGGCGCAACGGCAGCCCGGTAATCAGCGCGGCGTTATGTTCGCGGCTCCAGCGGCTCATCTGGCTGAGATAGCCTTCGGCATATTCTTTCAGCACCGGAATCGCGGTTTCTGGCCAAACATAAATATCAGCGGCGGGCGCGTTCTGTGTGAGTTCGCGGTACAAGGCTAATTGCGCGTTGAGTTTCTCGGGGTCCCATTTGAGGTGTTGCTCGACGTTGCCTTGAATCGCCACCACGCGCAACGCGGTGCCGCTGGGCGAGGTCCAGTGATGGCCTTTTAACCATGCACCGCTGCTCCACAGCCCACTCAACAGCACCAGCGCGACCACCATGGGCGGTTTGTGTGACAGCGACAACCAACCCGGCAAATTGACCAATAAAACGGCGGTCAACACCATCGCAAACGACAACAACCACACACCACCAAGCGGCGCTAATCCGGCCAAAGGGCCTGCTTGTTGCGCGTAGCCCATGTACAGCCACGGAAAGCCTGTCAGCAACCAACCGCGCAGCGCCTCAATTGCCACCCATAACGCGGCAAATGCCAGCGCGTTTTGGAGAGGCGCGCGAGGGCGATAAAACCACTTCACCCAAAGGCTGCCCAGTACGGCGAAAAACAGCGCCAACCCCGCCACAAACAACAGCGTTAAAAGCGCCGCTAACGGTACAGGCGCGGAGCCGTATTCATGAATACTGACAAACACCCAGCTTGTTCCCGCCATGAATGCGCCGAAGCCGTACCACCAGCCACGCCAAAACCCATGACGCCCCGACAACCCGCGTAAACCCAAATAAAACACGGCTATCGACAGCAAACCAAGCGGCCAGAGGTTAAACGGAGCAAGGGCCAAGGGGGTTAGCGCGCCCGCTACACCCGCAACAAGGTGGCCAACCCAGCCCGCGCGTGAAATCCAGTGCATGCGCCTTCCTTCAAAAGGGGAATATTGTTTATCAATCAGCTTACAGGCAGCACCCTACTACCGACCAGACACGCGGGCCTTAGTAAATCTGCGACAATCGTCGCCCCTTGACTGTTTGATTCTTTTGCCCATGACTGCCGTCGCGCCTGCTATTGATACCTTATTGAAGAATTTAGATCAGGCGTTCAACGCTGACCGCCACCGTTTACGTCGTCAGTTGTTGGAATTACGCAAGCGCCCCGATGAGGCCAAGTTAGCGCAATGGCTGGCGCGTTTTCAGGCATCGGTGGCCAAAGTGAGTGCGCGACAGCAGCGCGTGCCGCCCATTCGCTACGACGATAATTTGCCTATCGCGGCGCGCCGTGACGAAATTCGTGCAGCGATTCTTCAGCATCAAGTGGTGGTGATTGCGGGCGAAACGGGGTCAGGTAAAACCACGCAGTTACCGAAAATTTGCCTAGAAGCAGGGCGCGGGGTGCGCGGTCTGATTGGCCACACACAGCCGCGTCGGTTGGCGGCGCGCAGTGTGGCCGCGCGCGTGGCGGAAGAAATCGGCACGCCGTTGGGCGAGTTGGTCGGTTATCAGGTGCGTTTTGAAGACCACAGCAACGAGCAATCGTTAATTAAATTGATGACCGACGGCATTTTGCTGGCCGAAACGCAACACGACCGCTTCTTAGAAAAATACGACACGCTCATCGTCGATGAAGCGCATGAGCGCAGCCTCAACATTGATTTTTTACTGGGTTATTTGAAAAACCTGCTGCCGCGTCGCCCTGACTTAAAAGTGATTATCACGTCAGCCACCATCGACCTTGAGCGATTTTCAAAACACTTTGATAACGCGCCGATTATTGAAGTGTCGGGGCGCACCTATCCGGTAGAGACTTGGTATCGCCCGTTAGCCGCCGAATTGGACGAAAACGGCGAGCCGTTATTCGATGATTTGAGCGTTGACCAAGGCATTTTGCGCGCCTTGGATGAAATCGAAGCGCATGAGCGCAGCGTGAAACAACGCGCCGGTGATGTGTTGGTGTTTTTGCCGGGTGAGCGTGAAATCCGCGAAGCCGCCGAGGTATTACGCAAAGCCAATTTGCGCCACACCGAAATTCTGCCGCTGTATGCGCGCTTAACCCCCGCCGAGCAGCAAAAAATCTTCCGTCCGGCGGCAGGACGCAAAATTGTGTTAGCGACCAACGTCGCCGAAACCTCGCTGACGGTGCCGGGTATTCGTTATGTGATTGATTCCGGCACGGCGCGCATCAGCCGTTACAGCTACCGCGCTAAGGTGCAGCGGCTGCCGGTTGAGGCCATTTCTCAAGCCAGCGCCAACCAGCGCAAAGGCCGCTGCGGTCGGGTGGAGCCGGGCATTTGTGTGCGTCTGTACAGTGAAGACGATTTTATCTCGCGCCCCGAATTTACCGACCCCGAGATTTTGCGAACCAATTTGGCGGCGGTCATTTTGCAGATGTTGCATCTGCGCTTGGGCAGTATTCAGGATTTCCCGTTTATTGAACCGCCAGAAGGCAAGGCAATTAGCGATGGTTTTACGCTGTTGCAGGAGCTTTCCGCCGTTGGGCGCGACAATCAATTAACCGAAATGGGGCGGCAATTAGCGCGCCTGCCCATCGACCCGCGTTTAGGGCGCATGTTGTTGGAAGGCGCAACCCAAGGCAGCTTGGCCGAAGTGTTGGTGATTGCCAGCGCGTTGTCGGTGCAAGACCCACGCGAACGGCCTTTGGAGCGCCAGCAAGCCGCTGACCAAGCACACGCTCAATGGAAAAATCCCGATTCTGATTTCGCCAGTTTGATTAATTTGTGGCATGGCTTTGAGGCGCAGCGTCAGGCGTTGGGCAGCAATGCGTTACGCAACTGGTGCCGAAAAAACTTCTTGAATTACTTGCGTTTGCGTGAATGGCGCGAGGCACATCGTCAACTGTTGTTGACCTGCCGTGATTTGAAATTGCCGCTGAATACACTCGAAACGCCGGACGTGACCGCCGTGGCTAACACGATTCAGGGTGAAGTAGACCAGCGCGCGCGCGTGGCGTTGGAAGCGCAGGAAGAACGGCAACAGGCCGCGCAAACGCTGAAAAATTATGCGGCTGTGCATAAAGCCATTTTGGCGGGGTTGTTGAGCCAAATTGGGCAAAAAACCGAGGAAGGCGATTACAGCGGTGCGCGGCAGCGGCGGTTTTGGTTGCACCCCGGCAGCAGTTTGGGGCGCAAGCGCCCGCAGTGGCTGATGGCGGCGGAATTGGTCGAAACCAGCAAATTGTTTGCGCGCATGGTGGCCAAAATTGACCCTGAATGGATTGAACCGCTGGCCGCGCATCTCTTGAAACGTAATCACCTAGAGCCGCATTGGGAAAAGCGCCGAGGGCAAGTGGTGGCGTTCGAGCAGGTCACTTTGTATGGCTTGATTATTGTCGGGCGGCGTCCGGTGCATTACGGCCCGCTGGAGCCATCGGTGGCGCGTGAAATGTTCATCCGTGAAGCCTTGGTGCGCGGTGAAATCCACAGCCGCGCGCGTTGTTTGAGCGCCAATCAGCAACTGTTAGAACGCTTGGATGAGCTAGAAGCCAAAGCCCGCCGCCGCGACATTCTCGCCGACGAAGAAACCCTGTTCGCGT
>CAZBNX010000040.1:0-13013 GCA_964493255.1 uncultured Pseudomonas sp. | reverse complement strand
GGCAGTGATGCAGGTCAAGTTCTGAACGTAACCATCAACACCGCATTGGCCTTTGTTGCCACGGGCTTCTTAGGTCGGGTTAGCGTCACAGGTGTAGCGGGTAGCGATACCATCACGGGTGGTGATGGCAACGACACCATCGCTGGTAGCGGCGGCGCGGATACTTTAGCGGGTGGCGCAGGTAGCGATGTGTTCGTGTTTGAGGTTGATGCCTTGACAAACGGTGCCGACACCATCACCGACTTTGGTGCAGGCGACCGAATCGACCTGAGCGCCTTTGAGTCAGGTGGTGTGCGTACCATCACCGGCGACCTGAGCAACGAAGCCAACAAGGTGTACTACCTGAATGCTGGAGCGGTTGATGCTTCCGATGTTACTAATGCCGTGGGTGCTATTAACGCAGCGGCTAACTGGACGGACGTGGCTGGCACCTCGTGGGTTGTCATTTCCGGCAACACTACTTCGGCGGTGTACCAGTGGGTTGAGGCGGGTGGCGGTTCGTCAGCGGGCGCTACGGGTGAACTGACCTTGGTCGGCACCATCACGGGCGCTATCACCTTCGACCAGATTCTGGTTTAACCCTTGGCTTTACCCCCTTGCTTCGGTAAGGGGGTTGCTCTTTTACGCTCAAGACCCCCGTTTCTCACCCAGAAGCGGGGGTTCTTTTTTTGCGGCACAATGCGGCTTGTTCGCCGCCTTTTGAGGGATGTATGGAAAACACACCAAACTTGCTTACCACTGCACTGCACCTACAAGAACAAGAACGCTATGACGAAGCGGCGGCTGTTTTTCAGCAAATGCTGGCGCTCAATCCGTATGATGGCGCGGCCTTGTTTTCATTAGGTTTGCTGACATTCCGCCATTTTAAGAACCCAACGGCGGCGCTGCCATTGGCGGAAACAGGTGTCACCATCGCGCCAGACTATGCGCCGATGCACGCACTGCGCGCCAATATCTTGCACGAGTTGGGGCACTTAGAAGCGGCATTGGCGTGCTATAACCGTGCCGTAGAGCTCGACCCCAATTACGTTACGGGCTTAATCAATAGCAGCGTGTTGCAACAACAACTGTCACGCCACCATGAGGCACTGGCCAGTTTGCAGCGCGTGCTGGAATTAGAGCCAAACAACACCTTGGCGCTGGCCAACTGCGGCACCTTGCTCACCGAATTTAAGCGCAATGAAGAGGCCATTGGCCTATTCAAACGCTTGTTAGAACTCAAGCCAGATTACGATTTTGGGCTGGGTATGTTGCTGTTTGAGCAACTGCACATCTGCGACTGGGACGGCATCCCTGAACTGCGCGAAAAAATCATTAACGGTATTCGTGCGAACCAACGCACCACTAAAACCTTTCCCTTCATGGCCATTTGTGATGAGCCGCGTGTGTTGCTGCAAGCAGCGCGGTTGTTCACAGAGCATTCCTTCCCGCCTGCGTCACAAACGTTGTGGAAAGGTGAGAAATACCAACATCAGCGCATTCGTGTGGCCTATGTGTCGGCGGATTTCCGTGAGCATCCGGTCGGGCATTTAATGGCGGGTGTGATTGAGCAACACGACAAAAGCCGTTTTGAAACCATCGCCATTTCGTTAGGCATTGATGACGGCAGCCGCCTGCGTTCACGGTTTATCTCCGCGTTTGACCAGTTCCACGACGTCAAAAAAATGGGCCCGCTGCAAATTGCCCAGCTCATGCGTAACCTCGAAGTGGATATTGCCATCAACTTGTCGGGCTATACCTCGGGTTCACGCAGCGAGATTTTTGCGTATCGCCCCGCGCCGATTCAGGTCAATTATTTGGGTTATCCGGGCACGTTGGGCGCGGATTACATTGATTACATTCTGGCCGACCGCTACGTCACGCCGTTCAGCGAGCAGGATTGCTACAGCGAAAAAATCGTCCAGTTGCCGCATTCGTATTTGCCCACCGACGGCGGTTTAAGTGTTGCCGAGGAAACGCCACCGCGCAGCACCTTTGGCCTGCCTGAAAATGCGTTTGTGTTCTGTTCGTTTAACCACGATTACAAAATTTCGCCGGAGATGTTCGCCATTTGGATGCGTTTACTCCAAAAAGTTGAACACAGCGTCCTGTGGTTGATGAAGCTGAACGAACCCGCGCAACGCAATTTGCACCGCGAAGCCGCGCGTTACGGCATTGACCCGTCACGACTGATTTTTGCCACCCGCGTGCCGCGTGTTGAAGACCATTTGGCGCGTTATCGTCACGCTGATTTGTTCTTGGATTGCTACCCCTACAACGCGCACACCACGGCAGCCGATGCCTTGTTTGTCGGTTTGCCGGTGCTGACGTACATGGGCAAAGCCTTCCAAGGCCGCGTGGCGGGCAGCTTGTTATCCACCTTAGAAATGCCCGAACTGATTACGCACAGCCTCGCCGATTACGAAGCGCGTGCGCTGCATTTGGCAACACATCCCGACGAGTTAGCCGACATTCGCGCCAAAGTGTGGAAAAAACGCACCTCGACGCCGCTTTACGATACCGAGCTGTTTTGCCGCAACGTGGAAGCCGCGTGCATCGGCATGTGGCAACGCTGGCAAGCTGACCAGCTACCCGAACCGTTCGCGGTACATGCGCCGCATCAACCGGGCTTTTTACCTGCCCCGGTGGCTGCATCAGAAGCTGTGCGCCGGTTACACATTGGCGGCAAAGTGCGCGTAGCGGGTTGGGAAGTGCTGAACGCCGTGCCCGATGAATGCGTTGACCATTTAGGCAATGCGAATGATTTGAGCCGTTTTGCGGATAACACCTTCGCCGATTTATACGCCTCGCATGTGGTGGAACACTTTGATTATCAAGGTGAATTGACGCGCACGCTGCGCGAGTGGCAGCGCGTTTTGCAACCGGGTGGCAAGCTCCACGTTAGCGTGCCTGATTTGGATGTTCTCTGTCGTTTGATGCTGGCGAAAGAGCAACTCAGTGTGGTGGAGCGTTTCGGCATCATGCGCATGATGTTCGGCGGTCACGTTGACCAATACGACCATCATTCGGTGGGCTTAAATGAAGAGTTTCTGACCAGCTTCCTGACCGATGCCGGTTTTGTGAACATTCGCCGCGTCCCCGAATTGGGCTTGTTTGAGGACACCAGTTCGCTGCGTTTCCGTGGCGTTCCTATCAGCCTGAATATGGTGGCGGAGAAGCCTGCTGTTTAGTTTGGGATGAATTGAGACCAAATGCGAAGCCGCCTGCGCAATGTTGGTGGCTTCTTTTCTTTTACTTCTACAAGGAAAGGTGCATGACAGTTTTCAAAGTGAGTGAAGAACTTTCACAAAAGGGCATCATCTTTACGGACAGCTCGGTCATTTTTCGCCGCGATACACTCGGTGAGCGCCAAGGATTAGTGTTTTTTTACGGTAATCGCTTGGGGGAAGTAGACCTAAATGGGTTGGTTATTTTGGGTGACTATTCGTCGATAGGAACCGCCTCTCGGATGTGTAACGTAGCGATTGGCCGTTATTCATCGCTGGGGCGTGAAATTTTGATTGGTTTAGGTCGTCATCCGGTGGATTGGGTTAGTTCGCATTGCTTCCCTTATCAAAATCCGATTGAAATCGTAGGTGCTGATACAGCTCCCCACAAAATTCCGTTTAAGCACAGCCCGCTGCTCACTATTATTGAAAATGACGTGTGGATTGGCGACCGTGTGACCCTAATGGACGGTGTGCATATTGGCACGGGTGCCATCATTGGCACGGGTTCTGTGGTGACCAAAAACGTGCCGCCGTATGCCATTGTGGTGGGCAACCCCGCGCGCGTGTTGCGGATGCGTTTTTCCGATAGCGTGATTGAGCGGTTAATGAAAACACAATGGTGGAATTTTGATTTCCCGCTGGCATTTGCGGAAGGCCGACAGGTTCCGTGGTCAGAACCTGAAGCCTTTTTAGAGTGGTTTGAACAAAACAGCCATACGTTGCAAGAGCTCAAAACCACCAGCAAGCGCCTTTATCGCAAGGACGGGCAATTGCATTTACAAATACCCGCCCCTTCGTTGCTTTAACGCCGTTCCAACAACACGCCGCTTTCCATGTGGTGCGTCCACGGGAATTGGTCGAACAGCGCGCAACGGGTGATGCGATGCGTGTCATGCAGTTGCGCGATGTTCTGCGCCAAGGTGTCGGGGTTGCAGGAAATGTACAAAATGCGCTCGAAACGGCGCGTGAGTTCGCAGGTGTCGGGGTCCATACCGGCGCGCGGTGGGTCAACGAACACGGTGCCAAACTGATAGCTCGGTAAATCAATGCCCGCTAAGCGCCGAAACGGGCGCACGCCGTTCAGGGCTTGCGTGAGTTCTTCTGCCGACAAGCGCACCAGCTCAATGTTGCTGATGTGGTTGGCGCTGATATTGGCCAACGCGGCATTTACCGAGGTTTTGCTGATTTCTGTTGCCAGCACCTTTCGCACCCGCGTTGACAGCGGCAGCGTGAAATTACCGTTACCGCAATACAGCTCCAGTAAATCGTCGGGGCGCTCGCCCAAAGCCTCAAACGCCCACTGCAACATCTTGCCGCACACGAGGCCATTCGGTTGTGTGAACGCGCCTTCAGGCTGCTGATAATGGAAAACCCGTCCCGCGACGCTCATCGCTTCTTCGACATAATCGCGGCCAATCACGACACGTTTCCCACGCGAACGCCCCACAATGCTGACACCAAGCGCCGCCGCTAAGGGTTCGGCTTCCGCGCGCCAAACGTCATCAATCGGGCGGTGATAGCAGAGCGTAATCAACGCATCGCCTTTTAACGTCGTTAAAAATTCAACCTGAAATAATTTATGCGCCAACACCTCGCTAGACTGCCATGCCGCTTTTAAGCGCGGCATCAGTTCGTTAATGCGTGCGCTGGCAATCGGAAATTGCTCAATCAAAACGGGCGTATGTTTGTCGCCTTCAAACATGGCGTAATACCGCTGACCATCCTCACGCCATAAACGAAACTCAGCGCGTAGGCGATACTGCGCGGCGGGGGAGTCAAACACGTCGGGTTCTGGCGCTTCAAAGGGCGCGAGTAACGTCTGTAAGCGGGCTTTTTTTTCAGCAAGTTGTGCGGCGTAATCGGTCAGCGACGGGTTCATAAGCGGCTCCAAAGCAAGGCGGCGCATGATAACAGCCCGCTAGTTTGAAAGAGCTTGCAACGACTTCACCAGATGGCGCATAGATTCTCACGCATGGTTTGGCCTAATCTCACCCGCGCTGGCAGCGGGGTCAGCGACGGCTTACCGTATTTTTTTGTTCAACCGGGACCAGCTCCGCAAGGTGCTGGAGAGTGTTTCGCTTGGATTATTTAGCTCTGCTTCAGGAATACGGCTATTTAGCCATCCTGATTGGCACCTTCCTCGAAGGTGAAACTATCCTGATTTTGGGCGGCGTTGCGGCTCACATGGGGATTCTGGATTTGTGGTTGGTGATGCTGTCCGCATTCTGTGGCAGTTCGGCAGGCGACCAGTTGTATTACTTTATTGGCCGTTGGAAAGGCCCCGCCTTACTTGACCGTTTTCCCCGTTGGAAAGGGCCAGCCGCTAAGGTTGAAGGACATATTCAACGCCATCAGAACCTCATTATTTTGACGTTCCGTTTCTTCTACGGATTACGCAACGTAACGCCTTTCATGTTGGGTATTTGCCGCGTAGCCGTTGCGCGTTATGTCCCGTTGAACTTGATTGGAGCCGCTATTTGGGCCGTGTCGTTTGCTTCTTTAGGTTATGTGTTTGGCGAAGCCACCGCCCGCCTCTTGGGGCATGACGGCGGCATGATTATCGCGGGCGTGTTGGTGGCCATAGGCGTGGCATTTTGGGGCTGGCGACGCTGGCAAGCGCGTCGCCTTTCTAAAACGCTAGAAACCGAAAAACAGTCTTAACCTAGCCTTTGCGGGCGCGCAAAATCACAAACTTGGGTGTGGCACCGGCTTGGCTGACTTCACGAAATAACCGCTTGAGCGTGACGTGATAGCCCAAATGCCGGTTGCCCACCATCCACAGCTCACCGCCGTGGCGCAAGGCTGCGTGGGCTTGTTTGAACATACGCCGCGCCAAAAAATCCCCAACCACTTGCTGTTGATGAAACGGCGGATTGCACAGCACCACATCCAATGAGCCGGGCGCTTGTCCGGCTAATCCATCGCCAGCGTGTATTTCGGCGGGGCGTTCGCCTAAAGCAGCGCGCCAATTTTCGTGGGCAGATTGCACGGCCATAAACGACTCATCCACCAAAACATATTCAGCTTCTGGGTTGGCCAGCGCGCTAACAATCGCTAAAACGCCGTTGCCACAGCCCACATCTGCGACGCGCGCGCGGCCTAATCCGGTGGGTAAAAAAGGCAGAAAGGCACGGCTGCCGATGTCTAAACCTTCGCGGCAAAACACGTTTGCTTGATTGCTGAGGGTGAGCGCCGGTTGTTCAAGGCGGTATCTGGTTGGATAGGGCGAGGCAACGGCGGGGCGTTGTGTGTCGGGTGTGCAAAACAACAGGCGCGCTTTCTTGACCGCTAACGAGGCTTGCACGGGGCCAAGGTATTTTTCTAATAAATCGCCTGCGGCACGCGGTAAGTGTTTCACCATGCCCGCCGCAAGGACGCGCGCGCCGTCACGGAGCTGCCCGCGCAACCGAATGAGCTGCTCTTCCAGTAGCGCCAAGGTTTTGGGCACGCGAATCAGTACCCAATCAAACGGCCCGCGCGGTGTTTCGCTGGCGGGAATGAAGGTCACGGCGTCGCTGGCGCGGGCGTTCTGCGTGAGGTTTTTTCGCAGGGCGAGCTGGGCTAAAAATGAATCGCCGCTACTCACCACCACCGCCTGACCCGCCAACGAACACGCCAGCGCACCAAAGCTATCATTCAGAATTAACACGCGCTCATGAGCCGCCACGCCGAGGCCGTGCAGGTGATTCAACAAGTATTCATCCGCCGCATCAAAGGCTTGCAGCGGGTCATCACGCTGTTCGGGTTGGCGGTGTAATTCCAGTGCAGCGAACGGGGTTTCAAGCAAAGGCATAGCGGCGGGCATCCACAGCAAACGGGGCGGCGCAGTATGCCGAGGCCGCTTGAAGTGGTCACGAGGCGGGCTGTTATCCTGCGCGTATTTGTGTTCAGGGGTGAGCAATGGCCAAAGCCAAACGCATGTACGGCTGTACCGAATGCGGCGCGGTATTTTCCAAATGGGCGGGGCAATGCAGCGAATGCAATGCGTGGAACACCTTGGTGGAAACCGTCGTTGAAAGCAGTGCTGTCAGTAGCCCCAGCGGACGCGGCGGCTGGGCGGGACAGCCAGCCAATCTAAAAACACTGGCCGAAGTCAGTGTGGAAGAGACGCCACGTTTTTCCGCGCACTCCAGCGAACTTGACCGCGTGTTAGGTGGCGGTTTGGTGGATGGTTCCGTGGTGTTGATTGGCGGCGACCCCGGCATTGGTAAATCGACCATCTTGCTGCAAACGCTCTGCCGCTTGGCCGGACAAATGCCCGCGCTGTACGTCACGGGCGAGGAATCGCAGCAGCAAGTAGCGATGCGCGCACGGCGTTTGGAGTTGCCGTTAGAACACCTCAAAGTGATGACGGAAACCTGTATCGAAACCATCATCGAGACCGCGCGCCGTGAAAAACCGCGCGTGATGGTGATTGATTCCATCCAAACGATTTTCACCGAGCAACTGCAATCCGCGCCGGGCGGTGTGGCGCAAGTGCGTGAAAGTGCCGCGCTGTTGGTGCGTTTCGCCAAACAAAGCGGCACGGCGATTTTTTTGGTCGGGCATGTCACTAAAGAAGGTGCGTTGGCGGGGCCGCGTGTGCTGGAGCACATGGTGGATACGGTGCTGTATTTTGAGGGCGAATCCGATGGCCGATTGCGCCTGTTGCGGGCGGTGAAAAACCGCTTTGGCGCGGTCAATGAATTGGGCGTGTTCGCCATGACCGACCGAGGGTTGCGCGAAGTGAGTAATCCTTCCGCCATTTTTCTCACCCGCGCGCAGGAAGAAGTATCCGGCAGCGTGGTGATGGCCAGTTGGGAAGGGTCGCGCCCGATGTTGATTGAAGTGCAAGCCTTGGTTGATGCCACGCATCACGGTAATCCGCGCCGCGTCACCTTGGGCCTCGACCAAAACCGTTTGGCGATGTTGCTGGCGGTTTTGCACCGTCACGGCGGCATTCCCACTTATGACCAAGATGTTTTTTTGAACGTAGTGGGCGGCGTGAAAGTGTTAGAAACAGCGGCAGATTTGGCGCTATTAGCGGCGATTATGTCGAGTTTACGCAATCGCCCGCTGCCGCCAGATTTGTTGGTCTTTGGTGAAGTGGGGTTGTCGGGGGAAATTCGCCCCGTGCCGAGCGGTCAAGAACGCTTAAAAGAAGCGGCAAAACATGGCTTTAAGCGCGCGATTGTGCCGAAAGGTAACGCCCCTAAAGAAGCGCCCGCCGGATTGACGGTGGTGGCTGTCACCCGTTTGGAGCAGGCGCTGGATGCGTTGTTTGAGTAACAATTATTCTTGTATTAAGGCCATTAAATCGCGTTCAAGCAGTGCGCTACTGCCCAAATTTAATTCCACTAACCGCCGGAGGTGTGTCATGGAGTCGATATCAATTAATTGGCATTTGAAGCCCAATTTGTCGGCGTAAGCGTGTGCTAACGTCACCTGCATGGAAACTTCAACATCTGTGCCCAGCGTCAACATAGCCATGAATGGCTCATTAGGGTTAGCGGTTTCCCAATGCTCGGGCTTATCTGCCAGCAGCCCTTTCAGCGACAAATCGTGGATTTCGATTGGCCATGATTGCCCGTTTTGGACAAGCTCGGCAGCGGCTTCAAAAGGAATACGGTGGAAACTACGACGCTCATGCTCGCCGGACATACTGCGCTCCTCCTTAGGTAGCGTTTGTTTTTTGGTGACTATACGCGCAACGCTGAAAGTAAGCTGCTGCCCGGCGTCAATCCGCCCCCTGTCCGATTTTTGTTCATGGCGGCCTGTGTATACTGGCCGCAATTTTTCCCTGCCGGATGTTCTGTGATGTCGTTCAGCCATTTATCCGAATTTGTTGCTAACCACTATTTACTCAGCACCACGTTTTTGGTGCTCATCGGTTTGTTTTTTGCGATGGAGGCGCGTCGTGGTGGTCGCGCCCTCAGTTGCCGTGAAATGACCGCGCAGCTCAATGCTGAACAAGCGGTGCTGATTGATGTGCGTCCACATAAAGAATTTGCCACCGGCTACATTGCAAACTCGCTGAATATTCCGGCAGAAAACCTTGAAAAGCGCATGGTTGAGCTAGAAAAATTCAAAGATAAAACCCTGATTGTGGTTGATGCTTCTGGCCTGAGTTCCGGTGCCATTTGCGCCAAATTGACCAAAGCGGGCTATCAGTGCAGCCGTTTAGAAGGCGGCATTGCCAGCTGGCGCGGCGATAATCTTCCCGTGGTGAAATAAGATGCAAAACGTCACGATTTATTCCAGTGATTTCTGCCCTTTCTGCCAGCGTGCTAAATTGCTGCTGAACAGCAAAGGCATTGTTTTCAAAGAAATTTGTGTCGATGGTAAACCCGACGTGCGTGCCGAAATGAGCGCGAAAGCGGGTCGTACTTCTGTGCCACAAATCTGGATTGGTAGCACCCATATTGGCGGCTGCGATGACCTGCACGCGCTGGAGCGAGCCGGTAAGCTGGACGCCCTTTTGAATCAATAAACGTGTTAGATAAGGATTTTTCCGATGACTGAAGCTGTTCAACCACAATTCGCGTTGCAACGTGTTTATGTTCGTGATTTGTCTTTTGAAGCGCCAAAAGCGCCAGAAGTGTTCCGCCAAGAGTGGAACCCTGCCGTTAGCCTCGACCTGAACACCCGCCAAAAAGCCTTGGGCGATGATTTCTATGAAATCGTCCTGACCATTTCCGCCACTGTGCGTAACGGCGAAGAAGTGGCCTTCATTGCGGAAGTGCAGCAAGCGGGCATTTTCGTGGCGCGTGGTCTGGAAGCGGCTGCTCTGAGCCACACGCTGGGCGCGTTCTGCCCCAGCCTGCTGTTCCCTTACGCGCGTGAAGCGATTGATAGCCTGATTGTGCGCGGTTCGTTCCCTGCGCTGATGCTGGCGCCGGTCAACTTTGATGCTTTGTACGCGCAACAAGTAGCCAAGCAACAAGAAGGCGCAGCGCAAGCCTAATGCCTTGTTTTAGCTGAAGAAAACCCGCTCAAGTAGCGGGTTTTTTTATGCAGTGTGCGCGCTTAATCACATTCAAAGCCAATTTGCCGCCATGCTTCGTACACCATAACAGCCACTGTATTCGATAAATTCAGGCTGCGACTTCCCTCGCGCATGGGGAGGCGTAAAAGCTGGTCTGGCGGCAAGCTGTCGCGCACCTCGGCGGGCAGCCCTCGGCTTTCGGGGCCAAACAAAAACGCATCGCCTTCCCTAAAGTGCGGCGCAGCGTAGGAGCGTTTAGCTTTCGTGGACAACGCAAAAAACCGCGAACTGGGCAAGCTATCCAAGCAAGCCGCTAATGAAGCGTGAATTTTGACGTTAGCAAATTCGTGATAATCCAAGCCTGCACGACGTAACCGCTTATCATCGAACGCAAAGCCAAGCGGTTCAACCAAATGTAATTGGCAGCCCGTGTTAGCGCATAACCGAATGATGTTGCCGGTATTGGGCGGAATTTCAGGTTCAAACAGGATGACGTGGAGCATGAAGGCGGCTCTGGTTGGGACATGATTGGGTGGATTATTGTAGAGGCAGATCGGTTTGTTTGCCTTTGTTTACCAGATTAATCATATGAAAAGAGCGCGCGCATCAATAAAGAAAAACGGGCGAACACTTCGTAATCATGTGTACGCAGCGTGAATGGTGTTTATTTCGTTGTATTTAACTCAAGTGTGAAAGTTAGATTGGGGTTAAAGACTAACGCACCAAAAGCCAGAAAGTGTTATTTATTTGCTTTCAGTAATAACGCAGGTCTGCCCTTGCGTTTGTTTGTTGAAATACTAAAGTTGGTTGGCTTCGACTTCGCTCAGCCAACGGATACGGATCAGCCAACGGATACTGCTCTAGCCGATCGATCTACACCTTCCGATTCCTGAGCGAAGTCGAAGGACGCATCGCACCAAAGGGTTGCAGGCATCAAAAGGATTCTCGATCTTTCAAGGCGGGTGATGTGCTGCTCGCCAAATTTATCTTGCTTTTATTTTACTATGCCAATAAGCGTATTTTAGTACACGCGCAATGAGAAAGTCTGATTTATTTCTTACGAAGCCAAAGACCACCAATAACAACAAGCACAGCAGAAACTCCGCTTGCAATATACCTCCATGTATTGTTGTTTTATTTATTAGTTTCCTGGATTATCGTTCTGAGTAAATCTGTAATATTTTCTAAAGTTACAGATATACCTCTTAAAGCATCTTTTTGCGTTGCTTTGGCCGAATGTATGACGGATTTCAGCCCATCTATGTAGGTTTGCTGAAGTTGAACGAAATGCGGCATTGCTTTTACAAGCAGTTTCATTTGTTCTTTTGTGATTTCGCCTTTTGCAGAAAGTTCTTGTATTTTTCGAATTTTTGCGGCGTTACCAAAGTGAAATCATCAATGCCTACTTTTGATTTAATTTTTTCGAGCTCTACTGTCTGATCCATCTTTAATTCCTAGTCATGTGTCGAGAGCCATAGTGTGTTTAAAAAAGTAATACACAACGCACATCACAAGCTTGTCTAACGCCACAAGCGCGAGGGCAGCAGGAATAATTGCGCCATCACTTCATCAGAGCGCGCGCGTATGGACATCATCACTCTGGACACACCGGAATCAATGACGGGTAGCGTTTTTTCATCGCAGCTTTGGCAATTGTTAGAACACAGCTATGCACAAGTAGCCGGTGGTTTGCACTTCAGCAGCCAGCAAGCCCTACTGGCAGAGTCTGGCCGCTGGCGTTTAGCCGTAGAGGGTGATCAGTTGTTGGCTGCTGTGGTGTACAAACCGAAAAAAGGCTGGAAATTGTCCGCACTGGGCATCAATCCCCAGCAGCGCAGCGTTGGACGCAGCGGGTTACAGCGCATTCTTCGTGAAGACCTGCCATACAGTTGGATGGAAGTATCAGAAGGCGCTGAACGCTTCGTGTTGGAGCAGTGTCGGGGTGACCGCTTCCTGATTCATAACAGCCTTGTTCCGTCGCTGCTTGGTAAAAATGAAATTGAGCCAGCCGCTGATGGTTTCCATTACCGCCGCCATGTTTGCGGGCAGCATAAAAGCAAAATCGCGCTGGGTAGTCCGCAGTGGTAAAGGCTTTGCTACTCCCGACAAGCCTCCACTCAGCGATGCTGTATAACGCGCAAATTCAACGCAGTTAAACTAAGAAATCCTCAAGGCGATCAGCTCTTTTAAGCTGTTGTTCAATAGCCAATTCTTCTGGCACTTTTCTGGGGTCTTCGTATTTGGTTGCGAGAATAGCAGGTCTTTTGATGGAACCCCGGCGAAGTAATACATAACCGAACCAAAATCGAGAGCCAAACCGTTGCGCTCCCGCCACACGGGGCCAATTACCTTCGTCCAAATTCCGGCAGAAATTAACAAAGGTTCGTCAGCCCGAACAGGATGGAGGTTATCGACTAGAGAGAGCCAACGCTGCCAAAGGCAGTCTACTGGGATGATTTGTTAGCTGATTTTTTGACATCACCTAACAATCTCCAGCTTGCAGTAATGTGCAAGCTATTTGGCACTGACACTAGTGACGTCGCCACTACACTTCCTTCCTGGATCGCTGCTTCATTGAGCTTAGCAACGTCATTCTCGTTAATATCAACGATAACAACTAAGCCCCTAAAGAGTATGTAAATTCAGCTTCTTTGAGAAGCTTTACAAAATCCCCCGACTGTTCGACTACGCCAATATCATCGACTTCCCATTGTCGATCTACGATTTCATCAACAGAGCTCTGAACCCATTTCAGATAGGCATCCTTAACAAATTTCTTGCTGTTTATATACATAGATTTAATTCGGCTAGCGCTCCGAGTTCAGCCGCCGCGTAGCGGT
>CAZBNX010000039.1:9328-13078 GCA_964493255.1 uncultured Pseudomonas sp. | reverse complement strand
ACTGGCTTTTAATATGAAATTTATTTCTGCCAAATAATTAGATTGGAATAAATACATAGATTATTTAGGTGGGCGTATAGGTTTTTAGGCACATATCTGGGGCAGATGCGTAGGTCTGCTTTTACGGGGTTACAGGGTAAATCGCCCGCGTGGGGAAATGCGGCGCTCAGGAGGGGCGGCACATCGCGTATTATCTTGGGCATTCATTGTTTGATGTCGGTTGAGACGCTATGAACGAACACACGCACCTCCGCACGCTCCGCGATTTGATTCGTTGGGGCGTGAGTCAATTTCATGCGAATGAATTATTTTTTGGGCATGGCACCGACAATGCGTGGGATGAAGCGCGGTTGTTGGTGTTGGGTGGGCTGCATTTGCCGTGGGATACGCCGGATGCGTGGCTGGAATGTCGGCTGGAAACGGATGAGCTGGAAACCGTGCGTGCGCTGATGTGGCGGCGGATTGGGGAGCGTATTCCGGCTGCGTATTTGTTGGGCGAGGCGTGGTTTTGTGGCCAGCCGTATCAGGTGGATGAGCGCGTGTTGGTGCCGCGTTCGCCGATTGCTGAACTGATTGAGCACCGTTTTAGTGCGTGGCTGCCGACGGCTCCGGCGCGGGTGTTGGATTTGTGTACCGGGTCGGGGTGCATCGGGATTGCCTGCGCGTATGCCTTCCCGGAGGCGGAAGTGGTGCTGTCGGATTTGTCGTTTGATGCGCTGGAAGTGGCGAACCACAACATTGAGCGTCACCAGATGGAAGCGCGGGTGTACACCGTGCAAGGTGATGGTTTTGAAGGATTGCCCGGGCAGCGGTTTGATTTAATTGTTTCGAATCCGCCTTATGTGGACGCGGAAGATTTCGCCGACATGCCCGCCGAATTTCACCACGAGCCAGAAATGGGTCTGGCCTGCGGGGAAGATGGCCTCGATTTGGTGCGCCGAATGCTGGCCGAAGCCGCCGACCATCTCACCGAGCAGGGGCTGTTAGTGGTCGAAGTGGGAAACAGTCAGGTGCATGTGGAGGCGCTCTATCCTGAAGTGGCCTTTGAGTGGCTTACCTTTGAACGCGGTGGGCATGGCGTATTTGCCCTAACGGCGGCGCAATGCCGCACGCATCAGGCGCTTTTTCAGCAACGATTGATTGCTTAAAAAAGGTGCGCGGTTGCCCCGTAGATATAACGCACGGGTATACTGCGCGCCCCTTAATTTACCCCTTGCGGAGCCTTCTGCATGTCTGGCAACACCTACGGCAAGCTGTTCACCGTTACCACCGCTGGCGAAAGTCACGGCCCGGCTTTGGTCGCTATTGTTGATGGCTGTCCACCGGGCTTGCCTTTGTCGGCTGAAGACTTGCAACGCGACCTCGACCGCCGCAAGCCGGGCACCAGTCGCCACACCACGCAACGTCAAGAAGCGGACGAAGTTGAGATTTTATCCGGCACCTTTGAAGGGGTGACGACGGGTTGCCCGATTGGTCTGCTGATTCGTAACACCGACCAAAAATCCAAAGATTATTCGGCGATTAAAGATGTATTCCGTCCGGCTCATGCGGATTACACCTATCACCATAAATACGGCCTGCGCGACTATCGCGGCGGTGGACGCAGTTCCGCGCGTGAAACCGCGATGCGCGTGGCGGCGGGCGCGATTGCTAAAAAATACTTAGCGACGTTGGGCATTCAAGTGCGCGGCTATATGAGCCAGCTCGGCCCGATTGAGATTCCCTTTGAAACATGGGAAAGCGTCGAAGAAAACGCCTTTTTCAGCCCAAATCCCGGCAAAGTCGCCGAACTTGAGGCCTACATGGACCAACTGCGCCGCGACCAAGATTCCGTGGGTGCAAAAATTACCGTGGTGGCGGAAGGTGTACCGCCCGGTTTAGGCGAACCCATTTTTGACCGCCTCGACGCAGAATTAGCGCACGCACTGATGAGCATTAACGCGGTGAAAGGCGTTGAAATTGGCGCTGGGTTTGCCAGCGTCGCGCAGCGCGGCACTCAACACCGTGATGAAATGACCCCCGAAGGCTTTTTATCGAACAATGCAGGCGGCATTTTGGGCGGTATTTCTTCGGGTCAACCGATTGTGGCGCATTTGGCGTTGAAACCAACGTCCAGCATTACCACGCCGGGGCGTTCTATTGATGTCAACGGTCAGCCGGTGGGCATCATCACCAAAGGCCGCCACGACCCTTGCGTCGGCATTCGCGCCACGCCGATTGCAGAAGCCATGATGGCCATCGTGCTCATGGACCACCTGTTGCGCCACCGCGCGCAAAACATGGGCGTGCAGGTCACTACGCCCGTGTTAGGCCAGTTGTAAGGCGTTAGAGGCCGCTGCGCGCGGCCTCTTTCTTCATCTGATGAACGGTGTGCCTTACTGGCGTTTGTCCAGTTTTTATTTTAGTTATTTCGCATTATTGGGCGCTACGGCTCCTTTTTTGGCGTTGTATTTCAATTATTTAGGATTATCAGCGGCGCGGATTGGCGAGCTGCTGGCCATTCCCATGCTCATGCGCTGCCTTGCGCCCAATCTGTGGGGCTGGCTTGGCGATAAAACCGGACGCCGTTTGCACATGGTGCGTGCGGGTGTGTTGCTCACCTTGCTGTGCTTTGCGGGCATTCTGTGGCGACAAGATTTTGCCGGGCTGGCGCTCATCATGGCGTTGCACGCTTTTTTCTGGCATGGCGTATTACCGCAATGCGAAGTCATCACCTTGGCGCATTTGCGTGAACACGCGGCGCGCTATAGCCATATTCGGCTGTGGGGTTCCATCGGTTTTATGCTGACGGTGGTCGGGTTGGGCGCATTGCTGGAGCGCATTCCGCTGCACCTGTACCCGTGGAGCGTGCTCAGTATCATGCTGTTTATGGTGCTGTGCAGCCTGTGGATACCCGAACCCGCGTCGTCGCGTAGTACCGGCGCGCCGGTGCGACCGCCCCCGATGCGCGCGCTCTGGAAGCAACCCGGTATCGCGGTATTTTTTGCGGTAGTGGCGTGTATGCAGTTCAGTCATGGCCCGTATTACACCTTTATCAGCGTTCACCTTGAGCAGCTTGGCTATGAACGCAGTAGCGTCGGGATGCTATGGGCGTTGGGGGTGGTGGCAGAAATTGTGTTGTTTCTGGGCATGGCGCGGCTGTTGGCGCGTTTTAGCGTGCGAACGGTGCTAGGAGTGAGTTTGCTGTTAGCGGCGCTGCGCTGGGTGCTGTTGGGGTATTTCGCGCAGCATCTAGGCATCTTGCTGGGCGCGCAACTGTTGCACGCGGCTACCTTCGGCAGCTTTCATGCGGGCTGTATCCACTTCATTCGCCAGCGATTTTTGACCCAACAGTTGGGGCAAGGACAGACGTTATACGCCACGTTATCGGGCGCAGGCGGCGCAATCGGGGCGCTGTATGCGGGTTACACTTGGAACAGCCTCGGCGCGGGTGTCACCTTTAGTATTGCCAGCGCGGTGGCATTGCTGGCCGCTTTCCTTGTTTTTATTCGTTTAGGAGATTCCGCAGATGCTGAAGAACATACAGCGCGCGCACCTCACACAACAAATCATTGAAGCGGGTCGGTTTTTGTACAGCCGAGGCTGGTCTCCGGCGACCAGTAGCAACTATTCCGCCCGTTTGTCGTCGTCGCAAGCCTTGCTAACGGTTTCCGGCAAGCACAAAGGCCAGTTGTGTGAAGAAGACGTATTGGCCACCGATTTAGCCGGTAATAGCCTCGAACCGGGTAAAAAACCGTCCGCTGAAACGCT
>CAZBNX010000039.1:7605-9228 GCA_964493255.1 uncultured Pseudomonas sp. | reverse complement strand
GAAGCCTTCGAATTTTTGTTTGAATGCGAATTAAAGACCCGCCAAGTGCGCGGCTATTAAGCCCAGAGGACGCCATGAGCAGCCTAACCGTTTACCACCAAAGCCAGCCGGAACAGCCCGAAAAATTACTCACGCACGGCGACGACATCGCCAAAACCTTAGCGCCGTTGGGCGTGCGTTTTGAGCGTTGGGAAGCCAATGCGCCGCTGGTACCGGGTGCCAGCTCGGAAGAGGTGATTGCCGCCTATCGCCATGAAATTGATGCGTTAATGCAGGAAGAAGGTTATGTGACGGTGGATGTGGTCAGCCTTGACCGCAAGCACCCCCAAAAAGCCGAGTTGCGCGCCAAATTCCTCGATGAACATACGCATGGTGAAGACGAAGTGCGTTTTTTCGTGGCGGGGCGCGGCCTGTTCTGCCTGCATGTGGAAGAGCGCGTGTATGCCGTCCTGTGCGAGCGCAACGACCTGATTTCGGTACCCGCAGGCACAAAACATTGGTTTGATATGGGCGAAGAGCCGCATTTTGTGGCCATTCGTTTATTTAATAATCCAGAAGGTTGGGTGGCCACATTTACCGGCGACCCCATCGCCAGCCAGTTCCCCGAATTGGAGTAAGCGGCGTGCCGATTAAAGCCATTCTCACTGACATCGAAGGCACGACCAGCGCTGTGAGTTTCGTGTTTGATGTGCTGTTTCCGTTTGCGCGTCAGCATTTGCCAGAGTATGTGCGTACGCACGCCGCGCAACCTGCCGTCATCGCGCAACTGGAGGCGGTGCGCGCTGAAAGTGGCGAAACGAGCGCCGATGTGGAGCGCGTGATTGCCATTTTGCTCGAATGGATTGCCGCCGACCGCAAAGCCACGCCGCTCAAAGCCTTACAGGGCATGGTGTGGGAGCAGGGTTATCAGGCGGGCACCTTAAAAGGGCACGTTTACCCCGATGCGGTTGAAGCCTTGCGTGCGTGGCACGCGGCGGGTTATGCGCTGAATGTGTATTCCTCGGGTTCGATTCAAGCGCAAAAACTGATTTTCGGCTGTTCGGAAGCGGGCGATTTAACCCCGCTGTTTTCCGCCTACTTTGATACCACCAGCGGCGGCAAACGTGAGGCTGCTTCTTATGCGCGCATTGCCGAGGCGTTGGGGCTTCCGGCGTCGCAGGTGTTGTTCCTCTCCGATATTGTTGAGGAATTAGACGCCGCGCGTGCGGTCGGTATGGCCACCTGTGGTTTAGCGCGCGAAGGCGGCGAATTGGCAGGGCATCGCACGGTGAGCAGCTTCGCCGTTATCGACCCAGCTACTTTTTAATCTGTTGTTTTTGTTGAACTTTCATCGCTAGGAATCTGTATGCGCGATTATCTTGAGACGCTGTATCCCGACTATGGCCAACGCTTCACCATTGATGAAATGCTGCATGAAGTGCGTACCGAGCATCAGCATTTGGTGATTTTCAAGAATGCGCGTATGGGCCGAGTGATGGCGCTGGATGGCGTGATTCAAACCACCGAAGCCGATGAATTTATCTATCACGAGATGCTCACCCATGTGCCCATTCTGGCGCACGGTGCGGCCAAGCGCGTGCTGATTATCGGCGGCGGTGATGGCGGAATGCTGCGCGAAGTCAC
>CAZBNX010000039.1:0-7505 GCA_964493255.1 uncultured Pseudomonas sp. | reverse complement strand
CGCCGTTGCTTGAATGAAGGCGGCATTTTGGTCACGCAAAACGGCACGCCGTTTATGCAGTTGGGTGAGGTGCAAACCACGGCGGGGCGTATGAATGGCCTGTTTGCAGATTGGCATTTTTATATGGCGGCGGTGCCCACTTACATCGGCGGCAGCATGACCTTCGCGTGGGGCAGCACCGATGCCGCTTACCGCCGTCTGCCCGTTGATACACTGCGCGCGCGTTATACCGCCAGCGGTATCCAAACGCGCTACTACAATGCCGACATTCACGCGGCGGCGTTTGCGTTGCCATCTTATGTATTGTCAGCCATTGGTAAGGTAGATAACGCCTAGGTTGTCTGTAGTATCAAGGCCGCCGCCTGACGTTTGTCGCGCGGCGGTTTTTTATGGGCAATTTTTCAAGGGAGCGAATTGGATGCGCCTAAGCAAGCTCAGTAATTGGCTGATTTGGGGCGTGATGCTCTTGGTAATGCTGGCCATCATCAGTGTGGCGCTGTCGTTGAGTTGGGCAGAAGAGCGGCGCGTATTGCTGGAAGACATGCGAAAAACGCATGACGCGATTGAACAATTTGGTGAGGCATCGCAGGAATTAGGGCATTTAGCGCGTAATTATGTAATAACCCATGATGCAACATTGCGCGATGCGTTCTTTGTTGAGCGTAATGAAAAGCGGCAGCGTGATGCTGCATTAGAAACGCTGCATTTATTACATTTAAGCGTGCGCGGACTTGAACTATTACGCGAAGCAAAACGTATTTCTGACGCGCTCGTCGATCAAGAAGTGCAGGCATTTAGTGCGGTTGATGACGGTGATAATGCGCGGGCTATGCAGCTTGCTTTTGGCGAAACGCATGAGCAATCACGGCAATATGTCGAGCAGTATTTGCATCAGTTACGCAGCCTATTAGATGGTCAGTATGAAGCGCAGTTACGTCAATTAGATACTAATTTTAAGTACACGGTAACGCTTGCCAGTTTGCTGGCATTTTTATTACTGCTGGCGCTTGTAGGGACACGTTTTTTATTGCATCGGCGTTTGGTGATGCCATTATTAGACTTAACTGATAATGCCAAGCGGTTGCAGTCGGGGGATTATCAAGCGGTAGCCCTTTCGGATGAACGCTCTGAAATTGGTGATTTGGGGCGTGCGCTGCATCATCATCAGCAAACGATGTTTGAATTAGCACGGCAGCGAGAATTACAAGCGCAATCCGAGGCGTGGCATCGGCAAATAATTGAATTTTCACCTGACGGCATGTTAGTCGTAAATGAAGAGGGAACTATTATTTTGGCGAATAACCAAGCGCACACGCAATTTGGTTATTCGTCAGGTCAGCTTATTGGAAGCTGTATTGATAATTTAGTACCGCTAGATATTCGGCATAAACATGCACAGATGCGCCAGCGTTTTATGCGCAGCCATATTGAACGCCATTCTACGCCCGGGCGTTTGAGTGGTGAGTTTCGCGCTGTTACGCGCTTAGGTGTTGAATTTCCAGTAGAGTTAGGCTTAAACCTGTTGCCCGCTTTATCAGAATATCCTACGGCGGTTTGTGTAACCGTGCGCGATATTACGCAACGTAAACACTTTGAAAATGCTATTGCCTCGCAGCTTGAACTACAGCGCGTATTATTGGATACATTGCCCTATCCTGTTTTTGTTAAAGACGCTCAGGGTTTTTATCGGGGTTTTAATCGAGCTTTTTTAGAGTGTTTTGGTGTTAATGCTGAAGACATGGTAGGTCGCACAGTGTTGCAGTTTTTCTTGTTACCGATGAAATCCAGAATTCGGTATGAAGAAATTGCAGAGACATTATTAGCGGAGGGAGGTTGTCATTCTTCAGAAGAAATAATGCCTTATAAAGACGGGCAGCCGCGCACTATTATTTATTCCGTATCGAGTTACCGTGATGCCCAAGGACATATTGCGGGGTTAGTGGGTACGATGGTAGACATTTCGGCGCAAAAATCAGCCGAGCAAGCCTTATCCCATGCCAAAGAAATTGCAGAAGAAGCAACGCGCCTTAAATCTGATTTCTTAGCTAATATGAGTCACGAAATTCGCACGCCCATGAATGTTATTTTGGGTATGACGCATTTGGCGCTGGGAAATAATTTAGACCGCCGTCAGCGGGGTTATTTAGAAAAAATCAGTACATCCGCACATGGATTATTAGGCATTATTAATGACATTTTAGATTTTTCTAAAATTGAAGCAGGTCGAATGCAATGCGAAGAAACCGATTTTGCGCTGGACGAAGTGCTGGCGCATTTATCTGACGTTGTTATGTTGCAGGCGCGTGCTAAAGGTTTGGAATTATTATTAGATGTCACGCCTGATGTGCCCATGAATTTGCGTGGCGATGCCATGCGTGTTGAGCAGGTGCTGAAAAATTTAGTCAATAACGCCGTGAAGTTTACTGAGCGTGGTCAGGTCACGATTAAAGTGCGGCCTTGGCGTAGCGACGGTGAGCGCACATGGTTACGTTTTGAAGTGATTGATACGGGCATTGGCCTGAGTGTTGAAGAGCGTGGCCGTCTTTTCCAACCGTTTACGCAAGCCGACTCTTCCACCTCGCGGCGTTATGGCGGAACAGGCTTGGGGCTGGCCATTTGTAAACGCCTGATGAATATGATGGGCGGAGAAATGGGCGTTGAATCTGAAAAAGGGGTTGGTAGCACCTTTTATTTCAATGTGCCGTTTCAGGTGCAAGCGTATCAACGGGCGTTTGCGATTGATGGCAAAGATTTGCTCGGAATGCGCGTTCTTGTCGTTGATGACAATGCCAGCTCGCGTGAAATTTTGCATGGCATGTTGAGTTCACTGCATTTTGTGGTGGATGAAGCGTGCAGCGCGCGTGATGCCCTTCAGCAATTAGATGTTGCGCGTCAGAACGGTGAGCCTTATCGCTTGGTCATCATGGATTGGATGATGCCGGAAATGGATGGTGTGGAAGCTATTCGGGCGTTGTACGCCAATCCCGATTTTGAGCATTTGCCCTTGTTCGTGATGGTTACAGCCTATGACCGTGATGAACTTCTAACGCAATTGGGTGATTTGTCTGTGGCGGCGGTGTTGATTAAACCGATGACACCTTCTGCGTTGTTAGACAGTATTTCCAGTGCGTTTGGTAAATCGGTGGCACAACCTTCACCGCGTAATGTCGATAACGCAGATTATCAAGAAGCCTTGCGCGCGTTACGCGGGGCACATTTATTGCTCGTGGAAGACAATTTGCTGAATCAAGATATGAGCGTAGAACTGCTCAATCGTGCAGGGATTAGCGTCGATGTGGCGAATAACGGTGCAGAAGCGTTAAGCATGTTAGCGCGCCATCGTTACGATGGTGTCTTGATGGATTGCCAAATGCCGGTGATGGATGGTTTTGAAGCGACGCGGCGTATTCGTGAGATTCCAGCGCATGTGGATTTGCCGGTGTTGGCCATGACAGCAAATGCACTAGCCGGAGACCGCGAAAAATGCCTCGACGTGGGCATGAACGACCACATTGCCAAACCGGTTGACGTTGTGCAGCTATTTATGACGTTACACCGCTGGGTGCGCGTCAGTCAGCCAGTGGCAGAAGCAGCGCCAAACCCTGAAACGCCTCCAGAAGAGGTGCCTGTTTTGGCCATTCGCGGGTTGCAACTGGATGCCGCGTTACAACGATTAGGTCACGACTACGCGCTGTTGCATCGTTTATTAGTGCGTTTTGCAGACTCTCAAGGCGATGTACCGTTGCTTATTGAACAAGCGATGGAAGCGGGTAATGTGGAACAAGCAATGCACTTGGCGCATACCTTGAAAGGTTTGGCGGGCAATGTGGGCGCACAAGTGTTGTCGGGATTGGCGTCGAATACAGAAATGCTATTGCGCCATCATCGACTGGATGAGGCGTGTGAAGCCTTGTTAGAGCTGAAAAATGAGTTAGCCATTGTGTTGGGCAGCATTCGCGTGGCGCTTGTAACGTGTGAACCGGGAGAGGGGGCTGCAACCGCGATTCCGATGGCTTCGCCTGACGTGCGGCCATCCAATTTGCGTCATGCGTTGGTGCGATTGCGCGAGCTTTTAGCAAGCGATGATGGTCGTGCCAGACAAGGTTTAGAAGCCTTACAAGAGCAACTAAAACAAGCCAATTTATGGGCGGTAGCAGCAGAATTGGGGCGTTTAGTCGGAGGGTATGATTTCGATGAAGCCGTAGTGTACTTGGACCAATTATTACAAACGCATCCAGAGCTGGCTGTTACAGCAGCACAGGGTTACTCTCAGTAACACAACAATAATCAATCGCAGTGGACCGCGAGTCTATGACTAAACACGATACTTCTCGCTCAATTCTGTTGGTTGACGACAGGGCCGAAAACCTCGACATCTTGAACGAGGTTCTTTCACCTTTCTACCAAACTCGTGTGGCGATTAGTGGTGAAAAGGCGCTGAAAATTGCGCTCTCGACGACGCCACCTGACTTAATTTTGCTCGATATTATGATGCCGGGTCTGGACGGTTATGAAGTGTGCGAACGCCTCAAAGCCAGCCCTGATACGCGGCACATTCCCGTTATCTTCGTCACCGCAATGGATGATTTAGAAGATGAACGCCGAGGATTGGAATTAGGCGCGGTGGATTACATCACCAAGCCTGTGCGTCCGGCGATTGTGCTGGCGCGGGTTCGCACGCATTTGGCGCTACACCATCAAAAACAATTATTGTCCGAACAGGTGCGACAGCGCACGGCGGAGCTGTACAGCACGCGGCAGCAAATCATCCGCCGTTTAGGGCGCGCCGCCGAGTTTCGTGATAACGAAACGGGTAATCACGTTATTCGTATGAGCCATTTCTGTCGTTTGTTGGCGGAAGCCACCGGCATGGTCCCTGAGCGGGTGGATATTCTCTACAACGCTGCGCCGATGCACGATGTCGGCAAGATTGGTATTCCTGACAGCATTTTGCTGAAAAATGGCCCCCTAAACGAAGAAGAATGGACCGAGATGAAGCGCCATCCCGAAATTGGCGCGGACATTATTGGTCAGCATGACGATGAGCTGTTGCAGATGGCGCGGCAGATTGCCTTGTGTCATCACGAAAAATGGGATGGCAGCGGCTACCCGCGTGGTCTGAAAGGGGAAGAAATTCCACTGGTGGCGCGCATTGCCTCGTTAGCCGATGTATTTGATGCCCTTACCACGACGCGCCCTTACAAAGAGCCGTGGTCGTTGGAACGCACTTTGAGTTACATCGAAGCGCAAGCCGGTAAACATTTTGATCCGGGATTAATGGAGCCGTTTCGGCGTGTACTACCGCACATTTTGCAAATTCGTGAGCAATTTTCGGATCAGCATGGTGCATTGCAGGACGTTTTTAATGGCTGAGGTGAGGGGCGGCTAAAACTTTCGCCTAAGGCGCACTCTTTTGGCGTATTACTCCGGTATTTTCGGGGCGTATGCTCCATAAAAGTGCAGTTCAAGCGCACTTTTTAAAAAAACTCCACGCTTCAAACGGTTTTTGAGTGTGGCTCGGCCTTTGCAAAGCATGAGCTACGAATTGTGTACAGGGAGCCCGCGAGTATGGTTCGCCGCATTTATGACGAGATGTACGACAGCACCGGCGAATGCCGTTCCCACTACCGGGCGTTTGCCCGTTGGCTGGAAAGCACGCCGTCTGAGCAGCTAGAGCAGCGTCGCCGTGAGGCCGACCTGCTATTTCATCGCGCTGGTATCACTTTCACCTTGTATGGCGATGATCAAGGTACTGAGCGCCTGATTCCGTTTGACACCATTCCGCGCAGCATTCCCGTAACGGAATGGCGCAAAGTGGAGAAGGGGTGCGTCCAGCGCGTTCAAGCGTTGAATATGTTCCTCCACGACCTTTATCACGATCAGCGCATCGTGAAAGAAGGCATCATCCCTGCCGAGCAAGTGTTAGCCAATGAAGGCTATCAAATGGCGATGCAAGGGCTGGATTTGCCGCACAACCTGTACGCGCACATTGCGGGCGTGGATTTGGTGCGTGATGGCGACGGCACTTACTACGTTCTGGAAGACAACCTGCGTACTCCAAGCGGCGTTTCCTACATGCTGGAAAACCGCAAAATGATGATGCGCTTGTTCCCGGAATTGTTTGCGGCGCAGCGCATTGCCCCGATTAACCATTATCCCAGCTTGCTGCTCGATACCCTAAAAAGTGCCAGCCGCGTTGATAACCCCAGCGTTGTTGTGTTGACGCCCGGTCGTTATAACAGCGCCTACTTTGAGCACGCCTTCTTAGCGCGTGAAATGGGTATTGAACTGGTTGAAGGCGCAGACTTGTTCGTCCGTGATGAGCGCGTTTTTATGCGAACCACGGCAGGCCCGCAAGCGGTAGATGTGATTTACCGTCGTTTGGACGATGCGTTCTTAGACCCGCTGGCCTTTAACCCTGATTCCATGCTGGGCGTGCCCGGCTTATTAGCCGCATACCGTAAAGGCAATGTGGTGTTGGCGAATGCGGTGGGCACGGGTGTCGCGGATGACAAATCAGTCTATCCGTATGTGCCGGACATGATTCGTTTCTACCTGAATGAAGAGCCTATTTTAGCCAACGTCCCCACATGGCAATGCCGCAAACCTGCTGATTTATCGCATGTTTTAGCCAATCTTGAGCAATTAGTGGTTAAAGAAACCCAAGGCTCCGGCGGCTACGGCATGTTGGTAGGACCCGCCGCCAGCAAGGCAGAAATTGAGCGTTTCCGTGAGCGCCTCAAAGCTCGTCCTGATGCCTACATTGCACAACCGACGCTCAGTCTCTCCACCTGCCCAACCTTCGTGGAAAGCGGTGTTGCTCCGCGTCACATTGATTTGCGTCCGTTCGTGCTTTCTGGCCGTGAAACCCGTTTGGTACCCGGTGGCCTGACGCGCGTGGCGCTGCGCGAGGGGTCATTGGTGGTGAATTCGTCACAGGGCGGCGGCACCAAGGACACTTGGGTGGTCGAAGATTCGTTCCCTGCTTCTGAAGCCTGCGACGTTTGAGGAAGGAACATCATGCTGAGTAGAACAGCTGCTGATTTGTATTGGATGGCGCGCTATTTGGAGCGGGCCGAAAACCTCGCGCGCATGTTGGACGTGAGCCACTCATTAGCCCTGATGCCACAAGATGGCAGCGGTAACGGCTTGAATGAACTGGCAATGCCGCTGCTGATTACCGGCACTTTCGACGCCTATTTAGAGCGTCATGGCGAACTAGATGCCGCGCGTTTGCTGCACTTTTTCGCACTGGATGGTGAAAATCCGGCCAGTATTTTCAACTGCTTACGCGCTGCCCGCAGCAACGCCCACGCCGAACGCGGACGCATCACGGCGGATATGTGGGAAAACGTCAACGCGACGTGGTTGGAAATGCGCGTACAGGCCAATCAAAATTTGGCCAGTAACGGCATTAGTCGTTTCTGTGAGTGGGTTAAAGAGCGCGCGCAACTGTTCCACGGCGCAACCGAAAGCACGCTCATGCGCGCCAATGCCTATCGCTT
>CAZBNX010000038.1:2115-13098 GCA_964493255.1 uncultured Pseudomonas sp. | reverse complement strand
GTCGTTGCTGGCGCGAGGGTTTTTCTCCGCGTTGGCGTTGCTTAAATGGCCTTGTAAATCAGCCTCTTTGAGCATATCGCCTTGTTCTTCACGGGTGAGGCGCGCGCGTTCGACGGTGATGTCAGGGACGATGCCTTGCGCCTGAATGGAGCGTCCTTTAGGCGTGAAATACAGCGCCGTTGTCAGCTTTAACGCGCGGTCGTTGGTCAGTGGCAGCACCGTTTGTACGGAGCCTTTGCCGAAGCTGCTCGTGCCCATGACTACGCCGCGTTTATGGTCTTGCAGCGCACCGGCCACAATTTCCGACGCCGACGCACTGCCGCCATTGATTAACACCACCAGCGGTACGCCTTCACTGGCGTTGGCTTTATCGGCGGAGAAACGCAGTTCTGAGTTCGCAATCCGGCCTTTGGTGTACACAATCAAGCCGTCTTCTAAGAAGTGGTCAGTCACTTCAACGGCAGATTGCAACACGCCGCCGGGGTTATTGCGTAAATCCAGCACCAAACCTTCAAGCCGCCCGCCGTTCTCTTTCTTCAAGCGCGCCAAGGCTTTGCCCACTTCTTTGCCGGTATCAACTTGGAACTGGGTGATGCGTAAATAACCGTAACCTTTGTCCAGCCATTCGCTGCGGACGCTACGCACTTTGATGACCGCGCGGTCGAGTTTGACGTCGAACGGTTTTCCGCCATTGCGTACGAGTGTCAGGGTGACGCTGCTGCCGACTTTGCCGCGTAATTTTTCAACGGTTTGCATCATGGTCCAGCCTTTGGTGGGCTGGCCGTCGATTTGCGTGATGATGTCACCGGCTTCGATGCCAGCACGCGCGGCGGGCGTATCGTCAATGGGAGAAATAACGCTCACGCGGCCATCATTTAGCCCTACTTCGATACCCAATCCGCCAAATTCGCCATTGGTGCTTTCTTGCAGTTCTTGAAAAGATTGTGGGTCGAGATACGCAGAGTGCGGGTCAAGGTTGCTCAACATGCCTTTAATGGCATTGTCGAGCAGCGTTTTGTCATCAATCGGCTCAACGTATGCGCTTTTGATGCGGTCGAAGACTTCAACGAAGGTACGCAAATCTTCCAGCGGCAAGCGTCCTTGGGGCGGTGCTGTAACGTCTGGGCTGGCATGGACAGCCGCGCTACCCAGTAAGGTCAGCGAGAGCGCGAGCGTAGAAAAACGGTGACGCGACGACATGGATGACTCCTTTTGAGCGGCAGCCGTTAAGCGTTCGGGCGCTTTTCTCCGAGCTGCTGGCGCAGTTTTTCAACCTGTTGTTGCAGTTCTTGAACCTGCTGCGAATTTTTATCCAGCTTTTGCTGGATGCCCGATTTTTCTTGCTGAAGGCGGTCGCGGAGTTGGTGTAGCTCTAATAACTCTTGCTGACGACCTTCAACAGTCGTGGGGACTTCGCCTGCAAAAGCAGGGCTAACACAACAGACGCACAGGGCGAACAGTAGGGCACGCGACATAGAAAAACCGTCCGAGAGAGGGCGTTTCAACAGGCCGCGCCGCTGCAAACACAACGGCACGGCGAGAGGGTGGGTTTACGCGAACGTCACCAGTGATTTGCCGGTCATTTCAGCGGGGATAGGCAGGTCAAGCAGCGTCAGCATGGTGGGGGCTACGTCAGCCAGCACGCCGCCTTCACGGATGCTGAGTTGACGCTGGCCGTAATACAAGAACGGCACTGGCTCACAGGTATGCGCGGTGTGCGCTTGGCCGGTGCTTTCGTCTTCCATTTGCTCGACGTTACCGTGATCGGCGGTAATCAGTGCTTCACCGCCGACCTTATCTAACGCGGCAGCAATGCGCCCGATGCAGGTATCAAGGGTTTCCACCGCTTTCACGGCTGCACTAAAGACGCCGGTATGACCAACCATATCGCCGTTCGCGTAGTTGACGATAATCACGTCATATCGCTGCTGTTCGATGGCGTTGACGATGTTATCGGTGACTTCCGGCGCGCTCATTTCGGGCTGGAGGTCATAGGTGGCGACGTTCGGCGATTTAATCAAAATGCGTTCTTCGCCCTCGAACGGCTCTTCGCGGCCACCGGAGAAAAAGAAGGTAACGTGGGCGTATTTTTCCGTTTCGGCGATGCGTAACTGGGTTTTGCCGTTTTTCGCCAGATATTCGCCCAGCACGTTATTCAGTGATTCCGGCGGAAAGGCACAGGGAGCGGGAATGCTGGCCGCGTATTGGGTCAGCATGACGAAACCGGCTAATTGCGGCACCCGACGGCGCGCAAAACCGCTAAAGCCTTCGCCTTCAACGAACGCGCGTGTCAGTTCGCGGGCGCGGTCGGCGCGGAAATTCATGAACACAACCGCATCACCATCTTCCATAACGACCGGCGCGCCGATGGTGGTCGCTTTAACAAATTCATCACTTTCGCCGCGTTCGTAGGCCGCTAATAAACCTTCCACAGCGGTGGCGGCGTTGAAATCACCTTGACCATCGACAATCAGGTTATAAGCCGCTTCAACACGATCCCAACGGTTGTCGCGATCCATGGCGAAATAACGTCCGGTCAGGCTGGCAATGCGCCCTTTGCCGAGTTTGGCAAAGGTGGCGTCGAGCAGCTCAATAGACGGTTGGGCGCTTTTCGGTGGTGTGTCGCGGCCATCTAAAAACGCATGTAAATAAATATGTTGCGCGCCGCGTTGCGCGGCTAATTCCACCATCGCCGCAATGTGGTCTTGGTGGCTGTGTACGCCGCCATCAGACAACAAACCAAAAATATGCACCGCTTTGCCCGCCGCTACTGCGTTATCAACGGCGGCATTGATGACGGCATTTTCAAAAAATTCGCCATCACGAATGGCTTTGGTCACGCGGGTGAGGTCTTGGTACACCACGCGCCCAGCGCCTAAATTCATGTGCCCCACTTCAGAGTTACCCATTTGGCCATCGGGCAAGCCGACGTCCATGCCGCTGCCTGAAATCAAGCTCCACGGGCGTTCAGCACGCAGGCGATCCCAAACGGGGGTGTTGGCGTGATAAATGGCGTTGTAGTCCGGGCTGTCGCTGTGACCGAAGCCATCGAGGATCATCAGAACCAGGGGTTTTGGCGTAGCAGGCATGTATCCGACTCGGCAAGAAAGTGGGGGAAGGGTTTGCATTCTACTGAAAAAAAGAAACCCGACCTAAGCCGGGTTTCTGTTACCGCACAAAAAACTTAGTGGCCGTAGACCGGGAATTGCGCGCACAGGGCTTTCACTTTTTCGCGCACGCCATCCACGACAGACTCGTCGCCCATGTTTTGCAGGATGTCGCAAATCCAGGTTGCCAGCTCGCGGCATTCAGTTTCTTTGAAACCGCGTGTAGTAACGGCGGGGGTGCCGATACGCAGGCCGGAAGTGACAAACGGAGAACGTGGGTCGTTAGGCACCGCGTTTTTGTTCACGGTGATAAACGCACGGCCCAGCGCGGCGTCGGCGTCTTTGCCGGTGATGTCTTGCTTAATCAGTGACAGCAAGAACAGGTGATTTTGCGTGCCGCCAGAGACCACATCAAAGCCGCGTTCAATGAACACGCTGGCCATGGTTTGCGCGTTTTTCACGACTTGCTGTTGATAGGTTTTGAATTCGTCGCTCAGGGCTTCTTTGAAGCACACCGCTTTAGCCGCGATGACGTGCATCAGCGGGCCGCCTTGACCACCGGGGAATACGGCAGAGTTCAGTTTCTTCTCAATTTCTTCATTCGCTTTGGCCAGAATCAGGCCACCGCGTGGGCCGCGCAGGGTTTTGTGCGTGGTAGTCGTCACGACGTCTGCAAACGGCACAGGGTTTGGATACACGCCCGCCGCAACCAGACCGGCAACGTGTGCCATATCCACGAACAGATACGCGCCTACTTTGTCGGCAATTTCGCGGAAACGGGCAAAATCCAGCACCTGCGAATACGCGGAGAAGCCCGCGATAATCATTTTTGGCTGATGCTCAACCGCCAAACGCTCAACGTCGTCGTAATCAATCAGGCCGGTTTCTGGGTTCAAACCGTACTGAACGGCGTTGTAGATTTTGCCGGAAAAGTTGACGCTGGCGCCGTGCGTCAGGTGGCCGCCGTGTGCGAGGCTCATACCCAGAACGGTATCGCCCGGCTTCACTAAGGCTTGGAACACCGCAGCATTCGCCTGAGAACCGGCGTGTGGTTGCACGTTGGCATAATCAGCGCCGAACAGGGCTTTGGCGCGGTCGATGGCCAGTTGCTCAACAATATCAACGTATTCGCAGCCGCCGTAATAACGCTTGTGCGGATAGCCTTCGGCGTACTTGTTAGTCAGCACGCTGCCTTGAGCTTCCATCACCGCCGGGCTGGTGTAGTTTTCGGAAGCGATCAGCTCGATGTGCTCTTCCTGACGCTGGGCTTCTTGCTCCATAGCGGCAAACAGGTCGGCATCATAGCGAGAGAGGGTCAAATCACGGCTGAACATGGGATTCCTCGGCGGAACAGGGCTGAAATGAGGCGCACATTCTACCCAGAATCGACCGCACTGGCACATGAAAGGGCAGCAAGTCGCCATAAGCTGCACTCATTATGGGCGTGTCTGGCGCTCGTTTGCCCTACTCACGGCATTCGGGTAGCGTGCATTCTTGTTCGGAGCGCGGTTTGGCGCTCTCTTTGTTTTCTTCCTCACTTCGTTTTAGGTCCGTTATGGCTCAATACGTTTTCACCATGCACCGGCTCGGCAAAATTGTGCCGCCGAAGCGTGAAATTCTGAAAAATATCTCTTTGTCGTTCTTCCCCGGCGCAAAAATTGGCGTGTTGGGTTTGAACGGCGCGGGTAAATCAACGCTGCTGCGTATCATGGCAGGCGTCGATACCGAATTCGAAGGTGAAGCCCGCCCGATGCCCGGCATCAAAGTGGGTTATTTGCCGCAGGAGCCGCAGCTAGACCCCGCCAAATCCGTGCGTGAAGTGGTTGAAGAAGCGGTCGGCGAGGTAAAAGAAGCGCAAGCCAAATTAGACGCAGTTTATGCCGCGTATGCCGAGCCGGATGCTGATTTTGATGCGCTCGCTGCCGAGCAAGCGCGTTTGGAAGCGATTCTGCAAGCTGCCGACGGCCACAATTTGGAGCGTCAATTAGAAGTGGCGGCGGATGCGCTGCGCTTGCCTGCGTGGGATGCCAAAATTGAGCATCTGTCAGGCGGTGAAAAACGCCGTGTCGCGCTGTGCCGTTTGCTGTTATCTGCGCCGGATATGCTGTTACTCGACGAACCGACCAACCACTTGGACGCCGATTCTGTCGCGTGGTTAGAGCGTTTCCTGCATGACTTCCCCGGCACCGTGGTGGCCATTACCCACGACCGTTATTTCTTGGATAACGTCGCCGGTTGGATTCTGGAGCTCGACCGTGGTCAAGGCATTCCGTTTGAAGGCAACTATTCGCAGTGGCTGGAATCCAAAGCCGCTCGTTTAGCGCAAGAAGCTAAACAAGAAGCCTCGCACGCCAAAGCCATGAAAGCGGAATTGGAGTGGGTGCGTCAGGGTGCGAAAGCGCGTCAGGCGAAGTCTAAAGCGCGTCTGCAACGCTTCGAAGAAATGCAATCGCAAGAATTCCAGAAGCGCAGCGAAACCAATGAAATTTATATCCCAGCCGGGCCACGTTTGGGCGATAAAGTCATTGAATTCAACGGCGTATGCAAAGGCTACGGCGAGCGCGTGCTGATTGATAACCTCAGTTTCAGCATGCCAAAAGGCGCGATTGTTGGCGTGATTGGTGGTAACGGTGCGGGTAAATCCACACTGTTCCGCATGATTCTCGGCAAAGAGCAGCCGGATGCGGGCAGCATCGACATCGGCGACACCGTACACATCGCCAGTGTTGACCAAAGCCGCGACAGTTTGGACGGCGGCAAAACCGTGTGGGAGCAAATTTCCGACGGTTTCGACATGATTAAAATCGGTAACTATGAAGTGCCGTCGCGCGGTTATGTCGGGCGCTTTAACTTCAAAGGCGCAGACCAACAGAAGTTTGTGAAAGATTTGTCGGGCGGTGAGCGCGGGCGTCTGCATTTGGCGCTGACCCTGAAACAGGGCGGCAACGTGCTGTTACTCGACGAACCGTCCAACGACCTCGACGTCGAAACCTTGCGCGCACTGGAAGAAGCCCTGCTGGACTTCCCCGGCGCGGCCATCGTGATTTCGCACGACCGTTGGTTCTTGGACCGTATCGCCACACACATTCTGTCGTATGAAGATGAGGGGCAGGTGCACTTCTTTGAAGGCAACTACACCGAATTTGAAGCCGACCGCAAAAAACGCCTCGGTGAAGCCGCCGCCCAACCGCACCGCGTTCGCCACAAAAAATTGGCCTAATTCAATACGTTAGGCGTTACCACAAACCCCGTGCCCGCGTGCCGGGGTTTGTGCTTTCTGGCGAAGCCTTGACGTTCATCACAACAGGTTTCACGCTGGCCGCAGGACAATCAAACAAACCCTGTAGGAGCTTGCTCATGACGACGATTGATTTCCACGCTGCCCTGACGGCACAAGCCGATGACTACCGCCGTCGCGCTGAAGCCATTCGCCGCGATTTATCCGGTGAGCATTCGACCGATTCTGAAGAGCAAGCCATCGAGCGCGAAAATGACGACGTATTGCACGCGCTGTTAGCCGAAGCTGAAGCCGGTTTGCGTGACGTAGACGCCGCGTTGCAACGCCTTGCAGCAGGTACTTATGGCCAATGCACCGAATGCGGCGCGGAGGTGGCGGCAGCCCGTTTGCAGGCGCTGCCCGCTGCGGCGCTGTGTGTAAATTGTGCAGCCCAGCACGAGGCATAAGCAGCCGCGTTCTTGTCAAGCGGGGGGGATGGGTCAACAATCGGCGCACACTCCCTGCGGACTCCCACGCCGATGGCCGATTTTGCACATTCTCTGCGTCTTACCCCTGAGCAACTCAGCAGCCTATTCGATGCGAATAGCCTGAATTTCACCACCACCGATGAACTTGAACCCTTTCGCGGCGTACTCGGCCAAGAGCGGGCGGTCGAAGCGCTGCGCTTTGGCGTGGCGATGCCGCGCGCCGGTTATAACGTCTTTGTGATGGGTGAACCCGGTACGGGGCGTTTTTCTTATGTTCATCGTTATCTAAAAAGCGAAGCCAAGCGCCAAGCAGCGCCCCATGATTGGGTGTATGCAAATAATTTCGACGAATTGCGCGAGCCGTATGCGCTCTGTTTGCCCGCAGGCACCGCACCGGCGCTGATTAGCGCGCTGGAACAGTTGATTGATAATTTGCTGGCTACGTTTCCGGCGGCGTTTGAAACCCCGTCATGGCAGCAAAAAAAGAACTTCATTGAACGCCAGTTCAACCAGCGTTATGACCGCGCCCTTGATGTGATTGAGAAGCGCGCGTTAGAGCGCAGTTTGGCGCTGTTCCGTGATGCGGGTAACGTCGGGTTTACGCCGATGAAAGGCGGTAAAGCCCTCGACGAAGCCGAGTTTGCGCTTCTTCCAGATGAAGAACGCGAGCGTTTTCATCTTAATATCAGTGCGTTAGAAGAAAATCTGAATGAAGAACTGGCCGGATTGCCACAGTGGAAACGTGAATCCAGCAACGCGCTGCGCCAATTAAACGACGAAACCATCACGCAAGCCTTGGAGCCGCTGCTGGCTCCCTTGCTGGCGCAGTACGCTGACACGCCTGCGGTGTCGAAGTGGTTATCAGGATTGCAGGCGAGCTTGTTGAAAGTCATCGCCGAAGAATTAATTGATGACAACCGCACCGACGCGCAGCGCAAGTTGGCTTTGCGCGAGTATTTTTGCCCAAATTTGGTGGTAGGTAACGCACAAGACGGCGGCGCGCCGGTGGTTTTTGAGGCACATCCCACCTACGACAACCTGTTTGGGCGCATCGAATACAGCTCCGAGCAAGGTGCGTTATTCACCAGTTACCGGCAGTTGCGCGCCGGTGCTTTGCATCGGGCGAATGGCGGTTATTTGTTGTTAGAGGCGGAAAAGCTGCTATCCGAGCCGTTTGTGTGGGAGGCGCTCAAGCGCGCGCTGCACTCACGGCAGCTCAAAATGGAATCGCCGTTGGCAGAGTTGGGGCGTATTGCGGCGGTGTCGTTGAGTCCTGAAGTGTTGCCGCTGCACGTTAAAGTGGTGCTCACCGGGTCGCGTGATGTGTATTACGCGCTGCAAGACTTAGATTCTGATTTTCAAGAACTTTTCCGTGTTTTAGCCGATTTTGATGATGAAATTCCGTTGCTGCATTCGGAGCTGGAGCAGTTTGCGTGCTTGCTGAAAACGCGCACCAGTGAAGAAGGCATGGCACCGTTAAGCCGCGCCGCCGTGTTGCGCTTGGCGACATACAGCGGACGCTTGGCCGAACACCAAGGGCGTCTCTCGGCGCGGATTGGTGACTTGTTTCAGTTGGTGAGTGAGGCCGATTTTATTCGGCACATGGCAGGCGATAACGTCACCGATATTGCCCACATTGAGCGGGCATTGCAGGCGAAAGCGACGCGAACAGGTCGCGTTTCGGCGCGTATCTTGGATGACATGCTGGCGGGCGTCATTTTGATTGACACCCACGGCGCGGCTATCGGCAAATGCAACGGTTTGACCGTGCTGGAGGTCGGGGATTCTGCGTTTGGCGTTCCGGCGCGCATTTCGGCCATCGTGTATCCGGGCAGTTCCGGCATCGTGGATATTGAGCGCGAAGTGAGTTTGGGGCAGTCGATTCACTCCAAAGGCGTGATGATTCTCACCGGCTATTTGGGCAGTCGTTACGCCCAGCAATACCCGCTAGAAATTTCCGCCAGCATCGCGCTGGAACAATCCTATGGTTACGTTGACGGCGATAGCGCCTCGTTGGGCGAGGTCTGCGCGCTGATTTCGGCGCTGGCGCGCACGCCGTTGCGCCAATGTTTCGCTATCACAGGTTCGATTAACCAATTTGGCGAAGTGCAAGCGGTGGGCGGCGTTAATGAAAAAATCGAAGGTTTTTTCCGCTTATGTGAAGCGCGCGGTTTGACGGGCGAACAGGGCGTCATTATTCCGCAGGCCAACGTATGCAATTTAATGCTGGATGAGCGCGTGATTGCGGCGGTGCGTGATGGCAAATTCAATGTGTATGCGGTGCGAACCGTAGACGAGGCGCTGAGTTTGTTGGTCGGAGAATTAGCCGGTTGCGCGCAAGATGACGGCCAATTCCCCGCTGGTTGCGTCAATTCGCGGGTCGTTGAGCGCCTGCGCGAAATTGCTTGTCTGCATGAAGAAAGCAGCGAAACGCCCGCTTCCGGCAACGAAAACGCGGCTTCTGCATCGGAAACAACCGACGCCTAAACCGCTGTTTCCCACTGGGGGCGGCGATATACTGCGGCCCCTTCCACTTTTTCATCGTGATGATTACTCAACATGGAACGCTTGATTGAAAAAACGATGTACGCCTCACGTTGGCTGTTAGCGCCAATTTATCTTGGGTTGTCGTTGGCATTGTTGGCGTTGACCCTGAAATTTTTCCAAGAAGTGTTTCACGTTCTGCCGCATGTTTTCACATTGGCTGAAACAGACCTCGTACTGACGCTGTTATCGCTGATTGATTTATCGCTGGTAGGCGGGTTGCTGGTGATGGTGATGATGTCGGGCTATGAGAACTTTGTGTCTCGCCTTGACCTCGACGAAAGCCAAGAAAAACTCAGTTGGCTGGGCAAAATGGACGCGGGTTCACTGAAGTTAAAAGTGGCCTCGTCGATTGTGGCGATTTCGTCCATTCACCTGCTGAAAGTGTTTATGAACGCGCAAAACGTCTCGGACGACAAATTGATGTGGTTTGTGGTTATCCATATCACCTTTGTGGCGTCGGCGTTTGCGATGGGTTATCTGGACAAAATCACCAAGCATTAACCGTTGCGCCGTCGCACAGCCCGCCCTCGTTAGAGCGCGGGCTTTTTTCTTGCCGTTGTACCGGTATTTATTGTGCAATATGTGTACATTATCGTCTATGCGTACAACAAAGAGGCGCTGAGGGTATTCGCTATGCAACTTCAAGAATTACTGAATCGAGCCGCTGAGATTGAACACCTTGAGCTGATTTCTATTGAAGGTGGCATTTACCTGCTCGACATCCTGATTGGCGGAAAACCGCACCATTTGCGCGATAAACACAACAAAATTTGGCATTTTCGCTCGTCTGAACATGCGCGTGACCTGTTGCAGTATTTGCCCGACGTGCCGTTATTTTTGGTTCATGCCAGCGCCTACGATGAAATGTGTGGCCTCAGCGAGGGGCGTCGTGAGCCGCTGCGCGTGCCGATTAGCCTGCGCTCACAATGGTAAATTCACCGATGACTGTGCAGGCGCTGCGCCTCGTTTTGGGCGACCAACTGTCGTTTGAGTTGGCTGCGTTGCAGCGCTTAGACCCGCTGCATGATTGCGTATTATTGGCGGAGGTCGCCGAAGAAGCCCGCCATGTTCCGCATCATCCGCAGAAAATTGCTTTTGTTTTGAGTGCGATGCGCCATTTCGCGCAGGCGCTGCGTCAACGTGGCGTGCGTGTGGAATACGTCACACTCAACGACCCAGCCAACACCGGCAGCCTCGCCGGAGAGTTGCAGCGTTTTGTACAAGATGTGCGCCCGCAGTCTATCCATATCACGGAGGCGGGGGATTGGCGTGTCGAGCAGGCGCTTAACGCCACCGGCTTGCCAATCACATGGCACGCGGATACGCGCTTTATCTGTTCACGCGACGAATTTGCGCGCTGGGCAACCGGACGCAAGCAACTGCGGATGGAGTTTTTTTATCGAGAAATGCGCCGTAAAACGCGGCTGTTGTTAGACGCCAACGGTGCGCCAGAAGGCGGCGCATGGAACTTTGATGCCGATAATCGCAAGCCGTTACCTAAAAACGTGCGCGGGCCGTTAGTGGCGCATTTTCCGCCCGATGCCTTGACGAGCGAGGTGCTGGCGCTGATGGCGGAGCAATTTAGCGAGCATTACGGCAGCGCCACGAACATGGATTACCCCGT
>CAZBNX010000038.1:0-2015 GCA_964493255.1 uncultured Pseudomonas sp. | reverse complement strand
AATCAATTTAATAATCATCGTACATTGCCCGATTTTTATTGGACAGCTAAAACGCGCATGAATTGTATGCAGCAAAGCATTCAACAAACAGTAGATTATGCGTATGCACATCATATTCAACGCTTAATGGTTACGGGTAATTTTGCATTATTAGCGGGCATTAAACCGCAGGCCATCAGTGATTGGTATTTAGCTGTTTATATGGATGCGTTTGAGTGGGTAGAGTTACCCAATGTGATTGGTATGGTGATGCACGCCGACGCCGGTTATTTAGGCTCAAAACCTTATTGTGCCAGCGGGCAATATATTAAACGCATGTCAAATTATTGCGAAAGTTGTGCGTATAACGTGCGTGAAAGTACCTCGGAGCGCGCATGTCCTTTTAATGCGTTGTATTGGCACTTTTTAATTAGACACCGCACATTATTGGCGGCGAATCCACGATTAGCGATGGTGTATCGCACCCTAGACGCCATGCCAGAAGCCAAACAGCAAGCCCTGTGGCAACGCGCTGAAACATGGTTATCTCGCTTAGATGCCGGAGAAACCGTGTGAAGAAAAAAGCCGATTTGCCCAAAAAAACCTGTTTAGTCTGCGGGTTGCCTTTTACATGGCGTAAAAAATGGGCGCGGTGTTGGGAAGAAGTACGTTACTGCTCCGAGCGTTGTCGCCGAAGCCGTCCATAAGCAAATCAGTGTACCCTTAGCGCCTCCTTAGATTGCGTGAAAGGCGCTGTGATGGAATTTAATCCCTTAGACATTATTCTTCATTTAGATGCTTATTTGTCGTTATTGATAGACCAGTATGGCGTATGGATTTACGCTATTTTATTTTTAGTGATTTTCTGTGAAACGGGCTTGATTGTTTTACCTTTTTTGCCGGGTGATTCCTTGTTATTTATTGCTGGTGCGATGTGCGCGACCGGTGGCATGGATATTGGGCTTCTCATTCCGTTGTTAATGCTGGCTTCTTTGTTGGGCGATAATACGAATTATTGTATTGGACGATTCGCTGGGGCGCGTTTATTTAGAAATCCAAACTCTAAGATATTTCGCCGAGACCATTTAGAGCATACGCAAACTTTTTATCAAAAACACGGTGGAAAAACAGTCACTATTGCGCGTTTTATGCCCATCATTCGCACCTTTGCGCCTTTTGTTGCGGGTATGGGGCATATGTCATGGCCGCGTTTTGTGGGGTTTAGTGCGTTAGGTTCAGTATTGTGGGTCGGTGGTTTAGTCGGGTTGGGTTATTTCTTCGGTAATGTGCCTTTTATTAAGCAAAATTTGAGCATTTTGGTATTTGGCATTATTGGTGTGTCGTTATTGCCGGTGGTGATTGCTGCCGTGCGCGGTAAAGCGCAAACCCGTGCGTAGCGATAGCCGTGGAATCTGCCTATAATCTGCGCCACTTTTTGGCCCGACCCTTCTGGAGCCCGCATGAGCTACAGCAACATTCCGGCTGGCAAAGACCTGCCAAACGACATCTACGTTGCGATTGAAATTCCGGCCAACCATGCGCCGATCAAATATGAAATCGACAAAGACAGCGACGCGCTGTTTGTTGATCGTTTCATGGCGACGCCTATGTTTTACCCGGCTAACTATGGCTACATCCCGAACACGCTGGCCGATGATGGCGACCCCCTCGACGTGTTGGTCGTAACGCCTTATCCCGTTGCGCCCGGTTCCGTGGTGCGCGCGCGCCCTGTCGGTGTGTTGCACATGAGCGACGAGGGCGGTGGCGATGCCAAGGTGTTGGCCGTTCCGCACGATAAATTAACCGTGCTGTATAAAGACGTGCAAAATTACACCGATTTGCCTGCGCTGTTGATTGAACAAATCAAGCATTTCTTCGAGAATTATAAAGACCTCGAACCCGGCAAATGGGTGAAAGTAGATAGCTGGGGCGATGTTGAAGATGCGCGCCAGATTATTCTCAAGGCTGTGGCTTCTTACCAAAAATAAGATGTTATAGCTGACCAGAAAGCCGACCCCAAAAGGGTCGGCTTTTTT
>CAZBNX010000037.1:0-13109 GCA_964493255.1 uncultured Pseudomonas sp. | reverse complement strand
GAACGGCAAAGGCGTGATGAACACCGTGCATTATTCAGGCAATAGCTTTAACCAACGTGTTAGCACCGCGTGGGCGTCTTCGATGCCTTGGCGTTTTGGTGCGGAGAACAACTGCACACTGGCTACCTCGCCCCATTGCTGACGGATGTCTTTTTGCACGCCGAGCAGCGTATTGCGCGCCGCGCCGAACGTGAGTTTGTCGGCTTTGGTCAGCAGGATATGCAGTGGTAGACGGCTAGCCTTGGCCCAATCCAACATCATGCGGTCAAACTCGGTGAGCGGGTGACGCACGTCCATCAACAGCACCACACCGGCCAAGCAGTGACGGCTGCCGAGGTAGGCTTCAAGGTGGTGCTGCCAGTGTTCTTTAAGTGGAATCGGCACCTTGGCATAGCCATAGCCGGGTAAGTCCACGAGACGGCAATGATCATTCAACCGGAAAAAATTGAGGAGCTGCGTGCGCCCCGGGGTTTTGGAGGTACGCGCCAACCGCGCGTGGGTCAAGGTGTTGAGTGCGCTGGATTTACCCGCATTTGAGCGACCGGCGAACGCCACTTCTAAGCCTTCATCGGGCGGGCATTGCTCTACTTTGGCAGCACTTTTGATAAAGCTGGCCTGCTGACACAAGCCGAGAATTGGATTTTTAGGGGACATAGCGCGCGCCTAAGTGACGCCTCATGAGAAAAACAGATTGACGACTAAACCAAGGTACAAGCCTGCGACTATAAGTCGCGGGCCATGGTTTCGTTTTAACGGCGGGTGTATATAATGCCATGGTTTCCGTAAGTGCTTTATAAACAGCACTCAGCGTTAGCCTGTGCGGACCCAGCCACAGAGCTTAGGGCCGTAACCCATCTGATGATCCGATGAGAAAGAGGTCAACTATGAAAAAACTGCTGCTTGCCGCATCTCTGATTGCCATGACAGCTTCCGTGCAGGCTGCTCAAGACCCAGAAGCCGTTTTTAACAAGGCTTGCATGGCGTGCCATGTTGCCGGTGTTGCTGGCGCTCCTAAAAAGGGCGACGCAGAAGCTTGGCAACCCCGTTTGGCTAAAGGTATGGACGCCCTGCTCGCCAGTGTTAAAGGCGGCCTGAATGCTATGCCTGCGGGTGGTCTGTGCGCTGATTGCACCGATGAAGACTACAAAGCCACCATCACTTGGATGAGCAAGTAAGTCTAACTGTCGTTTTCCCCACTTAGCCGTAGTTGGATTTAGCTGATGAACAAATTACTCGTGAGTCTGCTGTTGACCTTGGGCGTGACTGGTTTCGCGCAGGCCGCTGGTGATGCAGCGGCTGGTCAGGCCAAAGTCGCAGTCTGTGGCGCGTGCCATGGTGCCGACGGTAACAGCATGGTGCCAAACTTCCCGAAACTGGCCGGTCAAGGTGAGCGTTATTTGCTCAAGCAGTTGAAGGATATTAAAAGCGGTAACCGCCAAGTTGTTGAAATGACTGGATTGCTGACAAACCTGGATGAGCAAGACTTAGCTGATATCGCAGCCTACTTCGCCAAGCAAAAAGGCAGTGTTGGTCAAGCGGATCCAAAACTGGTTGAGCGCGGGGAAGCGATTTTCCGTGGTGGTAATTTAGCGGCGGGTATGCCGTCTTGCACTGGTTGCCATTCCCCAAATGGCGCAGGCAACAACCAAGCGGGCTTTCCACGTCTCGGCGGGCAACATGCTAAGTACACCGCTACTCAGTTGACTAACTTCCGTGAAGGCGTGCGCCAAAACGACGGCGATACCATGATCATGCGTTCTATTGCTGCCAAACTCAGCAACAAGGACATCGAAGCCGTTTCTAGCTACATTCAGGGCTTGCACTGATTTTTCGGTAAAAGCTGATACTAAAAAGGGTGGCCACAAGCCGCCCTTTTTTATATCTTCTGTTTTATTTTCCTTAGGAGTCATAGAGATGCGAAAATTAATTCTATCAATTGCGCTTGCAAGCCTCAGTTTGTGCGGTGGCATTGTTCAGGCAAATGATATTCAGGCCGGTCAACAATACAGCGTATTACCAAACGCCGTCCCCGTCGCGCAGCCCGGTAAAATCGAAGTGGTCGAGCTATTTTGGTACGGCTGTCCACATTGCTATGAACTGGAACGAGATATTGGGCCATGGGCACAAACATTGCCCGATGACGTCAAATTCGTGCGTATTCCCGCCATGTTCGGCGGCGTTTGGAACGTACACGGTCAGGCATTTTTAGCGTTAGAGGCCATGGGCGCGGCATCTCATATTCATAAAGCGATCTTCGAGGCTTACCACACAGAAGGCAAAAAACTGGCAACTCCTGAGGCGTTTGCTGATTTTGTCAGCACTCAAGGTATTGACCGCGATACGTTTTTACAAACATTTAACTCCTTTGCTATTAAAGGCCAAGCCGAAAAAGCCCGCAAATTAGCCATGGCCTATCAAGTCACAGGAGTCCCTGTATTAATTGTAAATGGAAAATATCGCTTTGATGTCGGCAGTGCCGGAGGACAACTAGAAGCATTAAAGGTTGCTAATTTTTTAATTGCTCGTGAGCGTGATGCCCATTAATAAGCTACTTTTTTACAAATGTCCTCTAGCGTCTCTGTGATGCACAACCCACATGGCAGCTTGGCCAGTAGGCGCAGTCAATGCCTGCGCCTTTTAACATTTAATGCTCAGGCAGGTATTCACACGCAACATTATGGCCACTATTTAACACGAAGCTGGCAGCATGTAATTCCCTGCATCGCAAAACAATATAATATGCAACATATTGGCTACTTTTTAAGCCAATTTGATATGGTTGCCTTACAAGAAGTGGACGGCGGTAGTTGGCGTTCTGCCTATCAAAACCATGTCGAGTTATTGGCTAAATTAGGCCATTTTCCTTTTTGGTTTCAACAGGTTAATCGTAATCTTGGGCGTTTTGCACAACACAGCAACGGGCTTTTATCACGCTGGCCATTAACCCATGTGGAAAATCATCCATTACCCGGTTTGGCGGGTCGCGGTGCAATTTTTGCGCGACTCGGTCAGGGTATTGACAGCATCGCTATTATAGCAACGCACTTAGCTTTAAGTAAAAAAAGCCGAATACAGCAGCTTGATTATATTTATGAATTGGTAAAAAACTACCGCCACATCATAATTATGGGTGATCTAAATGCACCGCCTGATGAACTATTAACTCACGCTTCTTTAAAAAATCTTTCTTTACATAGCGCACAACAGTTACCAACGTATCCGAGTTGGCGGCCTATGCGTTGCCTCGACCATATTTTATTAAGCTCATCATTGACAGTTACTCACGTCGCGGTTTTAGAGCAGGTTATTTCTGATCACCGCCCCGTTTCTGTAGATATTAAACTACCACAAGCCGCAGAAAATTACTGGCCTCCCCTGCCCCTTCCAAAATAAATATATGCTTCGATTATTCTTTATTTTAACGCTGATAACTTCACTGTCTGGGTGTTTACATTCAAATAAAATTGCGCCTATTGATAATACTTACTCTGCGCGCAGCCAAAGCAGTCGCATCGACACAATCGTTATCCATTATACAGCCAGTGAATTAACGCCTTCGTTGGAAATACTGACGAAAGGTGAAGTCAGCGCCCATTATTTAATTCCACCTGATGGTAAAAAAATATATCAACTGGTGGATGAGCAACGTCGTGCATGGCACGCTGGCGACAGTCAATGGAATGGGCGTCGCTGGTTAAATGCGACCTCTATCGGTATTGAATTAGTTCATCCCGGATATATAGAAACCACACAAGGAAGACAATGGCCCGCTTACTCGGATGCTCAAATCAGTGCGCTGATTGAATTATTAAAAGACTTACAAACACGACACGCCATTACGCCGCGTAATATCGTAGGGCATAGCGATATTGCACCGCAACGCAAGGTAGACCCCGGCCCTGCTTTTCCGTGGCCGCGTCTTGCAGACGCGGGTTTAATACGTTGGCCCAGCACAACAGGCTTACAGAGTGCCTATACGCAATTAAATAATAACGTGCCACCGGCACTCTGGTTTCAACAACAATTAGCACGTCTTGGGTACGCTATCGCGCAAACAGGGCAGTGGGATGAAAACAGTCGCGTCGTTCTGGCGGCATTCCAAATGAAATACCGCCCAGAACGCTTCGACGGCCAGCCCGATATAACCAGTGCAGCGTTATTGCTGGCATTAAACGAGCCGTAAGTTATAGCGATTGCCGCAGCATGGCCAACACCGGCGCGCTGTCTGGACGCACACCGCGCCACACAAAAAACGCTTCGGCGGCCTGTTCAACCAACATCCCCAAGCCATCCACGGTGCGAGCGGCACCCTGTTCGGCAGCCCAACGATTGAACGCGGTAGGCTCGTGGCTGTACATCATGTCGTAACAGACGGTGTGCCCTGCGCGAATAACAGCGGCAGGCAGTGGCGGTAATTCCCCCGACAAACTGGCAGACGTCCCGTTAATAATGAGGTCAAACGGGCCTTCTAGGGTGTCGAAGGCGCTGGCTTGCAGCGCGCCCACATCCGCAAACAAGGCCGCCAGTGCGTCCGCTTTGGCCACGGTGCGATTAGCAATCACCACGCGGGCAGGCTGCTCCGCCAGCAACGGTGCCAAAACACCCCGCACCGCGCCGCCTGCGCCAAGCAACAAAATGCGTTTACCGCGCAGCGAAAGCCCTGCATTCAGCGTGAGGTCACGCAACAGCCCTGCGCCGTCGGTGTTGTCGCCAAACAAGCGTCCATCGGCGAGACGTTTCAAGGTGTTCACCGCACCCGCTCGCCGTGCCCGCTCGCTCAATTCATCGACCAAGGCGAAGGCTTCTTCTTTGAACGGTACCGTGACGTTAGCGCCGCAGCCTTCCGCAAAGAACGCCCGCGCAGCGTTCGCAAAATCATCCAACGGCATGAGTAGGGCGTCGTAGGTTAAATTTTGCTGCGTTTGTGCCGCGAACAAGCGGTGAATGCGCGGCGATTTGCTGTGAGCAATCGGGTTGCCAAACACGGCGTAACGGTCGGTCACAGCCCGGCCTCCGCCAACCAATCGCGGTCTTGTAAGAAGTATTCGGTCAGACGCGCTTCGGCGCTGCCGACTTCGGGTTTCCAGTCATAGCCCCAACGCACCACCGGCGGCAGCGACATCAAAATGGATTCGGTACGGCCACCCGATTGCAAGCCAAACAGCGTGCCCCGGTCGAAAACCAAGTTAAATTCCACATACCGTCCACGGCGATACGCCTGAAATTCGCGCTGTGCTTCCGAAAAGGGCGCGTTGCGGCGCTTCTGGATAATCGGCACATACGCCTTGATATAGGCATCGCCGACGGCACGAATAAACGCAAAGCAGGTGTCGAAATCCCACTCGTTCAAATCGTCGAAAAACAGGCCGCCGATGCCGCGTGGTTCACCGCGATGTTTCAGGTGAAAGTAGGTATCGCACCATTTTTTGTATTTCGGATAAACGTCCGCGCCGAAGGGTTCGCAGGCTTCACGCGCGATGCGATGCCATTCGATGCAATCTTCTTCCACACCGTAATAGGGCGTTAGGTCGAAGCCGCCACCGAACCACCACACGGGTTCTTCACCGGCTTTTTCTGCACAGAACAAACGCACATTAGCGTGGGACGTGGGCACATGCGGATTTTCTGGGTGAATGACCAGCGACACGCCCAGCGCCTGAAAACTACGCCCCGCCAATTCAGGACGATGCGCGGTCGCTGACGGCGGCAGCCCCTCGCCAAAGACATGCGAGAAATTCACGCCGCCTTTTTCAATCACCGCGCCGTTTTCCAGTACACGGGTACGCCCACCACCGCCACCGGGACGCTCCCAGCTTTCTTCACGGAAACGCGCGCCGCCATCTTCATGTTCCAGCGCGGTACAAATGCGGTCTTGCAGGTCGAGCAGGTACGCCTTAACGGCAGCAATGCGATCAGTCACGAGGCACCTCAATCAAAAAAGCCGCCACATCAACGCGCGGCAATAATGGACGAAGCATATCACCGCCTCCCCCTATAGCGCGTTGACATAGCACAGCATTAAAACCGCGCGCGGCAAAAGCCAACAGACAACTCACCCGCACGGCGCACTCACCGACCACTCAATTATGGCCATGGATATATCACTTACATAAATAATTGCGGTCGCGTTTGCTGCAACTGTATTTAGCAGGTGGCTCTAATTTTTCAGCGCCTGCTAAACAAATCCGTCCTTGATCCCAGCCCATAATTTTTTGCTGTTTATTAAAATCAACTGCAATGGGCGCACAGCCAGGATTTTTCCAATAAAGACTAAAAGCGATGGAAGGGTCTTGAATAATAAAATCATTTCCGTCACGCGGTAGCGCCGCCCAAGTAGGCTCTCCTAGTAAGGCAATAACATCCTTACGCAACATGCCTATCACTAATTGAGCAGCTTTTTGCGAAAGTGGCGAAACGCGAGGCGTTAATTCAGGGGGAATCGCTTCTGCATGACTAAGACGCGACACACTTAATAACATTATGCCCATAATAAGACATAAAAAATGTACTTTTGGCATCGCAATAAATAGCCTTTTTATCATTATAAAATAACCGGCATCACCATTAAGGCGACGCCGGTCAGAAGGTTTCGTGTTTACGCCTTACCGCTGATGACTTTGTATTTGCTCATCAGCTCGTCTTTGCTTTCGATGTGGTTCGGGTCGTGCGGAATGCAATCGACGGGGCACACTTGCTGGCACTGTGGCTCGTCGTAGTGACCGACGCACTCGGTACACAGGTTCGGGTTGATTTCGTAGATTTCTTCGCCTTGGGAAATGGCGTTATTGGGGCACTCTGGCTCGCAAACGTCACAGTTGATGCAATCGTCAGTAATCATCAGGGACATGGGATATTCCTCAATTCAAAGTAAAACGTTCCTGCAACGCCGCAGCGACCGCAGGATGAACAAACTTGCTGACATCGCCGTTTAACGCGGCCACTTCACGCACCAACGTGGATGAAATGTAGGAGTAATTCTCCGAAGGCGTTAAAAACAGGCTTTCCACCTGCGGCGCGAGTTGGCGATTCATGTTGGCCAGTTGGAATTCATACTCGAAATCCGACACCGCGCGCAGGCCACGAATCAATACATTGGCGTTTTGTTCGTGTGCCAAGTGCGCTAACAGGTTAGAAAACCCCACCACACGCACATTCGGCAGATGCGCGCTGACGGCTTGCACCAGCTCAACACGCCTTTCGAGGCTAAACAGCGGATTTTTCTTAGGATTGGCTGCCACAGCCACCACGACTTCATCAAACAAACGCGCCGCGCGTTCAATAAGGTCGGTATGACCTTTGGTGATCGGGTCAAAAGTGCCGGGGTAAAGCGCACGATTCATCACAAATCCTCTTGGGTTGACGAGGGTGCGTGTCGCTGCCAGAGGGCGTAATACACCTGACCAGCGTGCTTTTCACGATGCAACCGCCAATGGTTGGGTAAACCAAGACGGGACGGAGCCTGTTCGCTTTCGGTGTAAATCCACGCATCAGCGGCCAGCCAGCCATGCGTTTCTAACAACGTGCAAGCAGGTAACAACAAGGCTTGGTGAAACGGTGGGTCTAGAAACACCACATCAAACGAATGCTCCGCCGTGCGCGCCAAATGCTGCAACGCATCTCCGGCGCGGATGTCGGCGTGTTCGGCGCGTAATAGCGTCAGATTGGCACGCAATGCCTGCACCGCCAGCGGATTTAACTCGATGCCCACACCACACGCCGCGCCGCGTGACAGTGCCTCAAACAACAACGCGCCACTGCCTGCGAAGGGGTCCAGCACCCGTGCGCCCGCTATGTAAGGCGCTAACCAGTTGAACAGGGTTTCACGCACGCGGTCTGTGGTGGGACGCAAGCCGGGGGCGTCTGGAAAGTTCAGACGCCGTGACCGCCATTCTCCGCCGATGATACGCAGTTGCCCTTGCGCCACCGGCTGCGAACGGGAAGGACGCCGCGTCACTTGCTGACCGCCGTTGGAGCGGGTGCCGGTGCAGGCGCTTCGGCTTTCGGTGCTTCCTCTTTAGGTGCTTCTGCTTTTGGTGCTTCAGGCTGCGCGGGTGATTCAGCAGCAGCGGGCGCTTCGGGTTTCGCTGCTTCTTCGGTGACGGGCGTGGGCAATGGTTTTTGTTCAACCGTAGGGCCTGCACTGACCACCACAAAGGCTTCATCCGAAAGATGACGCGCCACCGCACCTTTCACATCGTCAACGCTGAGGGCTTGCACCTGTTTCATGAAATCTTCGAGCTGTGTGCTCGGTAAATCATAAAAACCAATTACCCCTAATTGACTCACGATGTCCGCGTTACTGGCGGTGGCTAGAGGGAAGCTGCCCGCTATTTCACGCTTCACACGCGCCAGCTCTTCCGCCGTCGGGCCTTGAGCGATGAAATCGCGCACTAATTGACGCACCAGCGTCAGGGTGGCTTCGCTTTGGTCGGCGCGGGTTTGCACGCTAATGGTGAACGGCCCGGCCACTTGCATCGGCGTAAAGGATGAATACACGCCATACGTCAGGCCGCGTTTTTCGCGCAGCTCTTCCATCAAACGAGAGCCAAATCCACCGCCGCCTAAAATCCGGTTGCCCACATACAACGCGGCATAATCGGCATCACGGCGGTCAATGCCGAGTTGCGCTAACAGCAAATGCGTTTGTTGTGAAGGAAACTCCACATGCTGACGCGCAGCGACCGGCGCAGTCGGGACGACAGGCGCGGCCAACGCGGGGCCTTTCGGCAAGCGCGCCGACACCTGCGCGGCTATTTTTTCTGCCTCTTCGCGGGACAAATCCCCCACCAACGCAATCACCGCATTGCCCGCTGCATACGCACGCGAGTGGAATGCAGCCAATTGCTCACGCTTTAACGCCTTCACGCTGGTTTCAGTGCCTTCGCTCGGTGCGGCATACGGATGGGTTCCGTACAGCGTGCGGAATAACGCTTGATTAGCCACTTTAGCGGGGTTTTGTTTGTGCTGTTCCATCATGGCCAGCACTTGCGTTTTCAAGCGCGCCAAGGCTTTCTCAGGGAACAAGGGCGCACCCACCACTTCCGCAAATAAGCGAACTGCCGCATCTCGCTGCTCGCCCGCTGACAAACTCCGCAGCGACGCCATCGCCATATCACGGTAAGTACCGTTATTAAACTGCGCGCCCAAACGCTCAAAACCCATTGCAATGGCGGTGGTGTCTTGGCCGTTGATGCCTTCATCCAGCATGGCATTGGTGAGCATCGCCGCACCGGGCAAAGTGCCATCTTGGCTGCTGCCCGCTGCAAAAGTGAGACGCATATCAAACATTGGCACTTCATGCGCTTCGACAAACAAAACGCGCGCGCCTTCAGCGGTTTGCCAGCGTTGAATGTTCAGCTCACGGCGGGCAGGTGCTTGCTTGTTGAGCGCCCCCAAAGACGTAATGCGCTGCTCAATCGGCGGCAGCGGTTGCGCGATGTCTTCAGCGGCGTAAGTGGTCAGCGAGGTGCCGAGCAGGCCAAGGGCTGCAAACAGCCAGAAGGGTTGTTTCACTGTGCTTTCTCCTGAGGCAGAACCTGAGCCAGCGTCATGCGCTCACGCTGGAACAAACGACGAGCGGCAGATTGGATGTCTTCGGCGGTGACGGCGCGCAGCGCGTCCAATTCTTCATCCGCTAAACGCCACGACAACCCCACCGTTTCCAGAACGCCAATCGTGGTGGCTTGGCTGGTGATGGAATCGCGCTCATAGATGCGTTCGGCAATCACTTGCGCGCGGACACGCCCTAACTCTTCAGCTGTGGGCGCATCACGCTGCAAACGCTCCAACTCGCCCCACAGCGCCGCTTCGGCTTGCTCTAAGGTTTTGCCTTGCGTTGGCGTGGCCGCTAATACAAACAGGCTATCGCCGCGCGTGAAGGGGTCATAGTGGGCGGATGTCGCGGTGGCAACTTGCTGCTCACGCTCCAACCGCGCGGCTAAACGCGCGCTATTACCGCCATCCAACAAGGCCGCGATAAGGCGTAACGCATGGACTTCACGCGGGTTTTGCTGATGCGCCGAACCTAAACCCGGCACATTGAAGCCCATCAACAGGCTCGGCAGCTTGGTATTAACGTGCAGCTTCAAGCGACGCTCGCCCGCCACTTCCGGCTCTAACGGTGCTTTAGCCGTCAAAATCGGACGCGCCGGAATGCTGGCAAAATGCTTATCCGCCAACTGCCACACGGTTTCTGGATTGACATCCCCGACCACCACGAGCGTGGTGTTATTCGGGCTGTACCAATCTTTGTGCCATGCGCGTAAGTCTTCAATTTCGAGACGTTTTAAGTCTTTTTCCCAACCAATCGTGGGATTGGCATAACCGCTGGCGCTGTAGGCCACCGCTTCAAACCGTTCGCGCGCTAACGCCATCGGATTATCTTCAGTGCGTAAACGGCGCTCTTCTTTGATGACTTCAATTTCACGCAAGAACTCATCACCCGGCAACGCCAAGCTGGCGAGGCGGTCGGCTTCCATTTCTAGCGCCACTTCAAGGCGGTCGCTGGCCAACACTTGGTAATAAGCGGTGTAGTCATTGCTGGTGAAGGCGTTCTCCTCAGCGCCGAGTTCGCGCAAAACCCGCGACGATTCGCCCGGGCCTAGCTTGCTGCTGCCTTTGAACATCATGTGTTCAAGCGCGTGTGACACACCCGTGATACCGGCAGGCTCATAGCTTGAGCCCACTTTGTACCAAAGCTGCGAAACCACCACCGGCGCGCGATGGTCTTCGCGAACGATGAGGTGCAAGCCGTTTTTCAGTGTGTATTCATGGGTCGGAGATGGCGTGTTGGCCTGAACGGCTGTAGGCAGCCCAAGGCTAACAAGCAAAGCTCCAGCGATATGGCGAAAGGTGACATGCATGACGATGACCTGTGCGGAGGCGGTTTAACGCCAGCGAGTAAGGAGGTGCTAGGATACCCAACCCTTTTTCTGGCGGCCACGCCGGTGCGCGCCGCCCAACTGAGTACAAGTCGCACATGTTTGGTTCTAAAGACGACAAAAACACGCCGGACAGCGGCGAAAAGAAAGGATTGTTTAGCTGGTTCCGCAAAAAACCACAAAACGAAACCCCTCCGCCCGCTGCTCAATCTGACACAAATTCCGCGCCTACCGTAGCGCCTGCGGTGGAAAATCCAGCGCCCGCCCCCGTTGAAGCACCCGCGACAACAGCGGCGGCAGCGCCCACCGCTCCCCTCGTGCCCCCACCGCCCGCGCCTGTCGTGGAAGAAAAACCCGCCAAAATGGGCTTCTTCGCGCGCTTAAAAGCCGGTTTGGCGAAAACCTCCGCCACGTTGGGCGAGGGTATGGCCAGTTTGTTTCTGGGCAAAAAAGCCATTGATGATGACTTACTGGACGAGCTAGAAACCCGCCTGCTGACGGCAGATGTTGGCGTGGAAGCCACCACGGAAATCATCCAAAACCTCACACGGCGCGTCGCACGCAAAGAGCTGGCCGACAGTGATGCGCTGTATCGCGCACTGCAAGAGGAATTAACCGCCATTTTGCGTCCCGTGGAACAACCGTTACAGGTTGAAACGCGCACGCCGTATGTCATTTTGGTGGTGGGTGTGAATGGTGCGGGCAAAACCACCACCATTGGCAAACTGGCCAAAAAATTCCAAGACGAAGGCAAGAGCGTCATGCTGGCGGCGGGCGATACGTTCCGCGCCGCTGCGGTCGAACAGTTACAAGTGTGGGGCGAGCGCAACCGTATTCCGGTCATTGCACAGCACACCGGCGCGGATTCAGCTTCGGTTATTTTTGATGCCGTGCAAGCCGCCAAAGCGCGTGGCATTGATGTGTTAATCGCCGACACCGCCGGTCGTTTGCACACCAAAGATAATTTGATGGAAGAGCTGAAAAAAGTGCGCCGCGTCATCGGCAAACTGGACGAGCACGCCCCCCACGAAACCCTGTTAGTGCTGGACGCGGGCACCGGCCAAAATGCGCTGAGTCAGGCGCGTTTATTCCACCAAGCGGTGAATCTCAGCGGTTTGGCACTCACCAAACTTGATGGCACCGCGAAAGGCGGCGTGATTTTCGCGCTGGCACGTCAAATGACGTTACCGATTCGCTATATCGGCGTGGGCGAAGGCATCGACGATTTACGCCCATTCGAGGCAGAAGCCTTTGTAAAAGCCTTGTTTGCGGAACGCGCATAACGAAAAAGCCCCCGTTTACGGGGGCTTTTTTTAATATAGCTTTATTAAATCGCTACCAATCCGCGCACGCCTTCCGCTTCCATATTTTCGCCGCGTCCGCGTTGAATAATTTCGCCGCGCGACATCACTAAATATTGGTCGGCCAGTTCCGCAGTAAAATCATAAAACTGCTCAACCAATAAAATGGCCATATCCCCGCGTGCGGCTAATTTTTTAATCACCGCGCCAATTTCTTTAATCACAGAAGGCTGAATACCTTCGGTGGGTTCATCTAGAATAAGTAAGCGCGGACGACTGGCTAAAGCGCGGCCAATCGCTAATTGTTGTTGCTGACCACCGGATAAGTCGCCGCCGCGTCGGTGTTTCATTTCCAGTAATACGGGAAATAATTCATAAATAAACGCGGGTACCGTTTTCGCTTCACTGGCCGGAAAGCGTGACAGCCCCATGAGTAAATTTTCTTCTACCGTTAAACGGCCAAAAATTTCGCGGCCTTGTGGCACATAAGCAATGCCCGCCTGTACACGTTGATGTGGTTTGTGCGTGGTGATGTTTTTGCCTTCCCACTGCACTTGCCCTTCACGCGCCGGAATTAATCCCATTAAACATTTTAATAACGTGGTTTTACCTACGCCGTTGCGGCCTAATAAACAGGTGACTTCACCGATTTTGGCTTCAAAAGACAGGCCGCGCAAAATATGGCTTCCGCCGTAATACTGATGTAATTGTTCGACGTTCAGCATAATTAGCGCCCCAAATACACTTCAATAACGCGCTCATTGGCTTGTACTTGTTCCAATGAGCCTTCGGCTAATACTTGGCCATGATGCAATACGGTGACATGGTCAGCGATGGTGCCGACAAACCCCATATCGTGCTCAACTACCATCAACGAATGTTTGCGCGCTAATGATTTAAATAATTCAGCGGTAAATTCGGTTTCCGC
>CAZBNX010000036.1:9407-13581 GCA_964493255.1 uncultured Pseudomonas sp. | reverse complement strand
AGGGGGGAACAGCAAAGGCGTGGTGCTTGTGACTTCCCCCCTTTGAAAAAGGGGGACTGAGGGGGGATTCTTACGGCAAACCTTCTCCCGCACGACGCATATTCATTCCCTTTCGTATCGTCACTTCATAGCGAATCCGCTCAATCACTGCGCTCAACGCTCCCAATATTTGAGCATTTTCAAACCGCAACACTTTGATTCCTAAAGATTCTAAATCTTCAGTGCGTTGCTTATCTTGGGCGCACTGTGCGGCTGTACGATGGTATTCACCATCCACTTCAATGACTAACATCGCCGCAGCACAGTAAAAATCGACGACATAACCCAATAACGGCTTCTGGCGATAAAAGGCAACACCCTCAATTTTCTGGCGTCGAATACACGCCCATAAACGCTGTTCCGCGTCGGTCATGTGGTTACGCAAGGTACGGGCAGGGTATTTCAGTGCGCGGGAGTAAGGCAGCATGGCAAGCCTCTGCTTTGTAGGCTGCCTATCTCACCTAAAAAGGAGACGCGACGCTGTGCGCGGGTTCACAAAATACTATCGCGGAATAATACGCGGCGGATTTGCCTGTAAATCAATCTCAGTTTCGACGCCAAACACCTCATACACCCGCGCCTCCGTCAACACGTCGGAAGGTAAACCCAGCGCATGAACGCGCCCGTTTTTTAATAAACACAGCCGGTCACAGTAACGCGCGGCAAACCCTAAATCGTGAATGGCCAGCACCACGGCACGCCCACTGCTGGCATAACGGCGCAAGCTGGCCATGATGCTGCGCTGATAAAACAAATCAAGGCTGGCAATCGGCTCATCGGCTAACAGTATTTCAGGCTCACCCGCCAACACGCGCGCCAACCACACGCGCGCTTGCTCGCCGCCGGAAAGCTGGTCAACGGTGCGCGATAGCAGTGTTTCGATACCGCTCAATTCAACCGCGTTTTGCATCGCACGCGCATCGGTATCGCCCCACGGCAACCGCCCCAACGCCACCACATCCGCCACCCGCAGCGCCCACGCACTCGCACCCGCTTGTGGCAGAAAACCTATTTTTTGTGCCCGTTCACGCGCCGACAGCGTCGTCACCGCATGACCATCGAACAACACAGAACCCTGATACGGCTGCAAATTTGCCAAGCAATTCAATAAGGTAGATTTTCCAGCGCCGTTGGGACCAATCAGCCCTAGCATTTCTCCGGCTTGAAGCTGAAACGAAATATCCGCCAAACGTGCGTCTACGCGCAGCCCCTGCACATCCAGCGTATTCACCGGCGGCGCTCCTTCCAAACCAAATAAATAAACAACGGCGCGCCGAGTAATGAGGTCAACACACCCAGTTTTAGCTCGCGCCCCGGCGGCAATACACGCACCGCAATATCGGCGCTACACACCAACACCGCGCCCGCTAAGGCTGCCGGAACCAGCAAGCGGTCGGGGCGATGCGCGACCCAAGGCCGCAACAGATGCGGCACCAACAAGCCGACAAATCCAATACTGCCCGCCACCGCCACCGATGCACCCACTAATAACGCGCAGCCCAAAATAATCTGCCGACTGCCGCGCGAATATGACAGCCCCAAACTTTCCGCGACCTGTTCGCCCAAACTCAGCCCCGCCAATAAACGGCGCTGGCGATAGATGAGCACGCCGCCAATCAATAACGCAGGCAATAACACGGCTAGATGGTCAAGGCCGCGCTCAGACACCGACCCCAACAACCAAAACACCAGCTCTTGCATGGCAAACGGATTGGGCGCGAAATTCAGCACCGTGGCCAACGCGGCACCGCTCAGGGTGGAAATGGCCAAGCCCGCCATGATGACTTTATGCGCCTGTGCGCTTCCGGCCATCCACAGCATTAAACCCAACGCCACGCCTGCGCCCAGTAATCCGGCCAGCGCAGGCCCCGCCTGACCGGCACCGCCAAACCAGCCAAAATAAAACACCGTCGCGGCACCTAACGCCGCGCCTTGACTTGCGCCGGTCAAGCCCGGTTCGGCTAACGGATTACGCAACAAACCTTGCAAGGCCGCACCGCTCAACCCCAAACACGCGCCCACCGTCAGCGCCAGCAAGGTACGCGGTAAGCGCAGTTCTCCCACAATTAACGCGGCGGGGCTGGCGTGTCCGTGCAGCCAATCCGATAAACCACCGCTCACCGAAACCGGCACCGACCCCACCGCCAACGACAGCGCCGCGATGCCCAGCACCAACAACAGCAATAACGGAGTAATGAAATGCTTCATGGCTGCAACTGCTTGATAAGTTCCCACGTCCACGGGCCGGGGCATTGCCAGCGCCAATATTCGCTGCGTAACCAGCGTTCTGCTGGAACAGCGCGGCGCAACACGGGATGCTCGGCAAAACGATTGGCCAACGCCGGACGCAGTGGCGCAGCCCACAAGATCGCATCCGGCGGATGCGCGACGATGTCTTCTAAATTGAGGGAGATGTAACCCGATTCGGGCAAATAGTTACGCCAACCGGCTTGCTGTATCAGTTGGTTTTCGAGCGTATTTTGGCCGGTACCAATCCCATTAGCGCCCAATAACAACAAGCGCGGGCGCTCTGCCGAAACCTCGCGCATCGTGGGAATTGGGCTGGCTCGTTCAACCGGCAAGCCCAATAACGACAACACGCGCTGCTCATAGGCATACATCTGTTGCAAGGTTCGAGGCAGCGGCAAGGTTTCAACCCGAACGCCCAACTGCCGCAAGCGACGCTGCAATAACGGGGCGTTGTACTCGCCTGCCAGCACTAAATCAGGAGCGAGTTGCAAAATGTGCTCCAGACTGCCGTCATGCGTGGGCCATGCCGCGCCCAACCATTCGACCGGATATTGCTGTTGATGCAGCGGCGACAAGGCCACCACTTGCGTGCGCGGCGCATGCCATGCGAGCAGCCAATCCGTACACAAATCTAACGACAGCACGCGCTGCGGCGCGGCCATGCTCGGGCACATAAACCCCAACAGCAGCAGCCCACACAGCGCGCGCCAAACGTGCATTACAGAGTAGGCGTCCAAGTGACAGAGGCCAGCGCGGTGCGGCCCGTTTCTTGGTAAGGGTGATAAGTGGTTGCCCAGGTTACTGGGTCAGAAACGCCATACAGCGCGTTGCTGTAATCCTTATCCAACAGATTTTCGACTTTCAAACCCAGCTTCACGTCGTTGCTAACTTGCCAACCGGCTCGCAGATTAAGCAGCCCATAACCTGCCGTTTCGCGCGTGTTCGCGGCATCATCGAAGCGGCGGCTGCTGGCCGTCCAACCGGCACCGACGCTAAACGCACCAAACGCACGGTCGGCATCCAGACTCAGCGTGCGCTTCGCCCGACGGTTTAAGGTGTGCCCGCTGTCACGGTCGCGGGGGTCAACGAAGCCCAGCGCCAGCGCGGTATTCCAACCTAACAACTCGTGTTGCAACTCGGCTTCAACGCCATTGATGCGCGCGGTGTCGATGTTGCTTGGTGCCCACGAGCTGTCTAAACCAATGGCGTCGTTAATGTCGGTGCGATACAGCGAGGCACTCAAGCGCGTGCGCTCGGCTAACTGGCTGCGCCATTGCAATTCATAGGTTTTGGAATGTTCTGGCTGAAGATTGGCATTGCCACCGCCGCCCCATACAGGGTCAGCAGGCCAATATAAATCGGTGAAGGTCGGGGCGCGGAAGCCTTCGGCATACGACAAAATCACATCGTTGCGGCTATTCAGATGATAAGTGAACGCACCATTGAAGGTGTTTTCGCTACCAAATTGCTCATTGTCATCGTGGCGCACGCCCACTTCAGTGGCGAAGGCGTCCGCTTGGAAGCGGTGCTGTAACAAGGCCGCATGATTCCAGCGACTGCTTTCAACATACGCGGTTTTGCTGTTCAGATACTCTTTCGAGCCTTCTAAACCCGCCGTCAGGCTATGCCCACCGCCCAAATGCAGGGTATTCAGCCACGCCAATGAATTGCGATAGGTGTTGAACGGCGATGCCGTGGCGTTGTCATCGTGGCGTGTTACGGCGCGGTTTTCGCTGTGCCCCACGTCAACACGGCTGCTCCACGCATCATTGAGCCAACCTTCCACATAGGCCGATTGGCTGCTCAGTTGAAAATCGGTGTAAGGGTAGCTGCCTTGCCAGCCACGGTCGTATTCACTTTCGCCGCGTTGGTCGAGCACGCTCAC
>CAZBNX010000036.1:5008-9307 GCA_964493255.1 uncultured Pseudomonas sp. | reverse complement strand
AACAGGCCGCTCATGCTGCCCGCGCCACCGCTTTGCGTGATTTGCACACCGGGCGCACGCGCTAACAAATCCAGCACGCTGCTGGGTTGCAGACGTTCGATGTCGGCGCGGGTGAATACGGTCACGGCACTGCTGGCGGCATCGCGTTCTTCGGCGGTGCGATTGGCACTCACCACCAACGCGGGCAGCTTCAGTTGTTCGTCAAAATCAGCCGGTGTATTGGCCAACGCGAGGCTAGGCGCGAAGGCTACTGCCAGCGCCAAACGAGAAATTTTCATTGAGAGAATCCTCAAAAGTGAAAAAAGACTTTCGAGGAGGGCAAAGACAGAAACGCCCACGAATCGCCAAATTCGCGCGCGCGACTGACGGTGAAGCCCTCCGCAACACCTATCGAAATTCGTTCGGGCCGGTATCCGGGCTTTCGACACACACCCGCTCGCCTTCCCGAAATCATTTCAGTGGCCTTGAGCGGACGGGCAGATAACTCTGCGGTCGATTACCGTTGCGGGGGCAGCGTCGGCTTTGCGAAAACACGCACCGACTTCCCGTTTAACGCACGCTGAACACAGCGGCGCACCCTGACGAAAACAAAAACGCCGCGCACCTTAGTGCGCGGCGGTATGAAACTCAAGCAGGTTTTTTCCTGTCACCTTGAGCATTATTCAACATCACAACCGCTGACGAATCGCCGCTTCAATGCCCGCCGCGTCTAAACCGCACTCGGTCAGCATTTGCGCGGGCTTGGCGTGTTCGACGTAATAATCCGGCAATCCAAGCTGCAACACCGGCTTGATAATCGCTTGAGCTGCAAGGAATTCAGCAACCGCACTGCCCGCGCCGCCCATGATGGCGTTCTCTTCAACCGTGACTAGCAAGTCATGCGAAGCGGCCAATTCAAGGATTAACGCTTCATCCAACGGCTTAACAAACCGCATGTCGGCGACGCTGGCGTCGAGGGTTTCCGCCGCGTGCAACGCTGCCGCTAATTGCACGCCAAATACCAAAATAGCCACACGCTGCCCACGACGACGCAACACGCCTTTGCCGATTTCAACCGTTTCTAACGCTGCACTCAGCGGCGCATTTGGGCCGGTGCCGCGCGGATAACGCACCGCCGCAGGACCCGCATAGTGGTAGCCGGTGGACAACAGCAAACGCAATTCTTGCTCATCACTGGGCGTCATCAACACAATGCCGGGGATGCAACGCAGGTACGAAATATCGAAACTGCCCGCGTGCGTGGGGCCGTCTTCGCCGACTAAACCGGCGCGGTCAATCGCAAACAACACATCCAAATGCTGCACCGCGACATCATGGATGAGCTGGTCATACGCACGCTGCAAGAAGGTCGAATAAATCGCCACCACCGGCTTGGCACCTTCACACGCCAACCCCGCTGCCAAAGTGACAGCGTGTTGCTCGGCAATCGCCACATCAAAATAACGCTGCGGATATTGCTCGGCGAAGGCCACTAAATCGGAGCCTTCTTTCATCGCCGGAGTAATTCCGATGAGTCGCTCATCAATGGCAGCCATATCGCACAGCCATTGGCCGAAGACTTCACAGTATTTGGGGCCGCTGGTTTTGCCGCTGCTGCTGGCACCGAGTTCTAGTTTACCGATGGCGTGATAACCAATCGGGTCGGCTTCTGCCGGGACAAATCCCTTCCCTTTTTTGGTCACAACATGCAGAAATTGCGGGCCTTTTAGCTCGCGCATGTTGCGTAACGTGGCGATAAGTGTCGGGAGGTCATGGCCATCAATCGGGCCAATGTAATTCCAGCCTAACTCTTCAAATAAGGTGCCGGGTACCAACATGCCTTTGGCGTGCTCTTCGGTACGACGCGCCATTTCCCACGCGCCCGGAATGCGCGACAGAATTTTTTTGCTGCCTTCGCGCATACTGGCATAGGTGCGACTGGAGAGAATTTTGGTCAAATAGTTATTCAGACCGCCCACATTACGCGAGATGGACATGTCGTTATCGTTCAAGACCACCAACATATCGGCATTCACTTCAGACGCATGGTTGAGCGCCTCAAACGCCATACCCGCCGTGAGCGCACCATCACCAATCACCGCCACCGTGCGCCGGTCGTTGCCTTGCAGACGATTGGCAATCGCCATGCCCAACGCCGCGCTGATAGAGGTGCTGGAATGCCCGACGCCAAAGGTGTCGTATTCACTTTCGCTGCGACGCGGAAACGCTGCAATGCCGTCTTTTTGACGCAACGTAGCCATTTGCTCACGGCGTCCGGTCAAGATTTTATGCGGATAGGCTTGATGCCCCACATCCCACACCAGACGGTCGTCGGGCGTGTTGTAAACGTGGTGAAGCGCAATCGTTAGCTCAACAACGCCCAGACCTGCGCCAAAATGCCCGCCCGTACGCGCGACGGTGTAAAGCAAATAATGGCGTAATTCGTCGGCCAGCGTCTCCAGCTCCGCCTCATTAAGGCTACGCAGTTCGGCAGGGCTATCGATGCGATCAAGCAGCGGCGTCTCGGGCCGCTGGCTGGGGAACTCATGCAGCGTCTTAGGCATCGGGCAGGTTCGCAGTCGGAAAAAGAGCGGTGAGTGTACCCGAACGCATCGGGGTGCCCAACAGCCTCAAAAACGTCCCCGCTTCAATCAAATTGGGATTGAAGCGTCATAAAGTGTCTCCGGTGCAATATCCAAATTATTCGGCCAACACACGGTATCCCACGCGACATAGGCTTGCTGGAATTTAACGGGGTCTTTTAATGCAACAAAAACACCCTTCTCAAGATAAGGTTTAGCGTCAAAAATCCGATGCTGGCCATCGCTGAACCATAGTTCTTAAAAAGAAATTATTCTTTGCTATCACACGAACAACCGTTTCCATTCTGCAAGCCTCTTAGCGCAAAGGTTCGATTGGGAATGGAGTTTGACCATTTACAGCTAACTCCCAATCAGCCAATAAATTTTCTCTAAAACATGCTAATAGTCGGCATACAATTTCATCCCAATAAATAAACTATTAATGCACCCTTTCCACAATATAACGCGCCAGCGCGCGCAAGGCTTCGGCGCGGTCGTCGAAGGGGGTTAGGGCGGCGAGGGCTTGGTCGCGGAGGACGAGCGCGTAGGCTTTGGCGGCGTCGAGGCCAAGGAGTTGCGGGTACGTTGGTTTATCGTTGGCTTGGTCTTTACCTTGGGTTTTGCCAAGGGTGGCGGTGTCACTTTCGACGTCGAGAATGTCATCTTGGACTTGGAACGCCAGCCCTACCGCGCGCGCATAGTCACGCAAGGCAGCCAAGCTTTCCGCATCACACTGACCGCTGGCCAGCGCGCCAAGGCAAACACTGGCCTCAATTAACGCGCCGGTTTTGTGACGGTGCATCACTTCCAATGCCGTTTGGTCAAGTGGCAAACCAACTGATTCCAAATCAATCGCCTGTCCGCCAACCATGCCCGCAGGCCCAGCGGCGCGGCTCAAGGTTGTCAACATGCGGAGGCGCGTTTCAGCGTCTTGTGGATTGAGCGTCGCATCGGCGAGCACTTCAAACGCCAAACTTTGCAAACCATCACCGGCCAAAATCGCACAGGCTTCATCAAAGGCGATGTGCGTGGTCGGTTGGCCACGGCGTAAATCATCGTCATCCATGGCGGGTAAATCGTCATGCACCAGCGAATACGCATGAATCAGCTCCACCGCGCAGGCTGCACCATTCGCCCGCGCCGCTTCCCCGCCGAGGGCTTCGCAGGCCGCATAAACCAACAAGGGACGCACACGTTTTCCGCCGTTCATCACGCTATAGCGCATGGCTGCATATAAGCGCGATAACGAAGGCAACGGCGCGATAAGTAAGGCATCTAATGCGGTATCGACGCGCGTCTGGCTGGCGTGTTGGTATTCACGAATGTTCATGTTCAAGGCTCCAAAAAACAAAACGTCACTATACCGAGGCACCGACAAGCGGCAAATGCAGCGCCCCCGCTGCGCGGTTTGTCCTGTAACATTCGCGGCATTTTTTGCGTGTTAGAGGCTATAAATCATGCTCGGCAAATGGTGGTTGCCTTTGTTAGTGGTCAGCGTGTTAAGCGGTTGCTCGGGGGATTCCTCGACCGCGCCCAATACGCCCGCGCCGTGGGTGTTGACCATCACGCCCAAACCCGCCAATGAGCCGAATGTGCGATTAGCGGGCATCGTGCAGGCGCGGCATGTGGTGCCGATTGCCTTCCAATTAGAAGGCCGTTTGCTGAAACGTCACGCGGATGCCGGACAAACCGTCACCGCTGGGCAGCTTCTTTTTAGCCTTGATACCCGCGACCTCGA
>CAZBNX010000036.1:2942-4908 GCA_964493255.1 uncultured Pseudomonas sp. | reverse complement strand
CAAGGCCGCGATACCAGTTGGCGCATTCCGTTAGGCGCGTTGGATGAGCGCGGGCAAGGCCCTCAAGTGTGGATGATTCGTGACGGCAAAGCGCAAGCCATTCCCGTGAATGTGCTGTCATTAAGTAATGAATATGCGCGTATCCGCGCCGAACTGCCGGAAAATGTGCATTTAGTGGCGATTGGCACGCATCTGCTGGTACCGGAGATGGCCGTTCGGGAGCGCGCGCAATGAGTTTTCCCAATCTTTCTGCGTGGGCGGTGCGTGAGCGGTCGTTGACGCTGTTTTTTATGCTGCTTTCCATCTTGGCTGGAATACAGGCGTTTGTGTCGCTAGGGCGCGCCGAAGACCCCGCTTTCGTGGTGCGCGCCATGATGGTTTCTGCGGTATGGCCGGGTGCCACCACAGAGCAACTCCAAGACCAAGTGGTGAATCGTTTAGAAAAACGCATCCAAGAAGTCGAAAACATCTACCGCATTAACAGCCGCATTCGTCCCGGTCGGGCGGATTTGTTGGTGGAATTTCAGGATTACACTCCCAGCGCCAAAGTTCCCAGCTTGTTCTACGACGTTCGCCGCCGAATGCAGGAAGAAGCGCCCAATTTGCCGCCGGGTGTTATCGGCCCACTGGTCAATGAAGATTTTGCTGATGTGTATTTTTCACTGCTGGCGCTGACGGCACCGGGTTTGCCCGCGCGCGAATTAAGCCGCGAAGCCGAAGCAGTGCGCGACCGACTGCAACGCATGGAAGGCGTGCACAAAGTCATGTTGCTGGGCGAACGCCGTGAGCAAGTGTTCATCGAATTTGATATGGCGCGTCTCAACCATTTGGGGCTAACGCCGCAAACCTTGTTAGACAACATCGACGCCAATAACCGCCTGTTGCCTGCCGGAGCCTTGGAACTGAACGGGCCGCGTGCGTTTTTGCGCGTGAATGCGGATTTAGCCAACCCGGAACGCCTCGCCGCAGTGCCGGTGCGCGTTGGCGACCGCTTGTTGCGCCTCTCGGATTTGGCCGACATTCGCCAAGGTTACGAGGAACCACCGGGCTATCAAATTCGCGCCGGTGGTGAAGATGCCTTGCTGTTAGGCGTGGTGATGCAGAAGGGTGAAAACGGTTTGCAGTTTGGCGAACGCTTGACGCAATTCCTTGATGCCGAGCGTCAGCGTTTGCCGTTGGGCATTTCGTTAGCCGCCATTACTAATCAAACCGAAGCCATCAGCGCCGCCGTTAATTTGTTTCAAATCAAATTCTTAATTGCTATGGCGGTGGTCATGGCGGTGAGTATTGCGGCCATCGGTTTGCGCGCGGGGTTGGTGGTTGGCATCGCGGTGCCCGTTACTTTAGGGCTAACGCTGCTGCTCATGCTGGCCAGCGGGATGAACCTCAACCGCATCACCTTGGGCGCGCTCATCATCGCGCTGGGTTTGCTGGTCGATGACGCCATCATCGCCATCGAAATGATGATTATGAAAATGGAAGAAGGCTGGGACCGCGTGCGCGCCGCTTCTCATGCGTGGACGGTCACAGCGGCACCGATGTTGTCGGGCACGCTGGTGACGGCGATTGGTTTCGTACCGATTGGTTTTGCGCGCTCGGCGGTCGGTGAATACGCGGGCGGTATCTTTTGGGTGCTGGGTTACGCGCTGCTGATGTCGTGGCTGGTGGCGGTCATTTTCACTCCGTGGCTGGGCGTGAAATTACTGCCCGCACAGCTCAAATCACACACCGCAGCAGGCGCTTCACCGTTCCACTCACCCGCCTATCAACGGTTACGCGCGCTGGTTGGCCGCTGCATTCAATGGCGGCGTAGCGTCGTGGCGGCCACGGTGGCGCTGTTGGTTTTGGCCGGTGTTGGCATGGCAAAAGTGGTGGAAAAACAATTCTTTCCCACCTCAGACCGCACGGAAGTGCTGGTAAATGTGTTCCTCGCGCCCGGCAGCGATATTAGCCGCACCGAAGCCAC